>ONPC01000206.1 GCA_900319565.1 uncultured Eubacteriales bacterium
AGAAAAAGCTGAGGAAGGCAAGAAAACCGAAGAGGAAATAAAGCCGGCCGAAGAAGAAAAGTCTGAAGAAGCCAAGTCCGAAGAAGCCAAGGCAGAGGAAACCAAGAAGCCGGAAGAGGCTGAAAAGGCTGTGGATACAACGAAGGATTCGTTTGATCGGGAGGAAGAAGACAACGAGCGGCGAACCTGGATCATGATCGCAGTTGCTGCCGGTGTAGTATTATTGGCCGTTCTTGCGTATATACTTATATGGGGCAGAAAAGGTAACAACGATCCGGGATCGGAAACGAACGACCCTGCCACGACGATCGCAGGTGAAACCGGCTCGGAGAGTGCTCCGGCTGAAACGGATGAACCTTCGAGTGAGGAACTCAATACAGAAACCACTTCAGGGCTGATCGAAGATACTGAGGATTATTCCGTTGAGTATAAGATCGATGATGCCCGTGAGAGCGTTCTGGAGCTGATGAAGACCTATTACGACGCGACCGCGGATTGCGATGTCACAGCGATCCGAAACTGCTACTATGATCCGGAGGCGATCCTGATCGATGAAAACACATTGAAGCGGAAGGCGCAGATCATCGACGGATACCGCGGCATCAAGTGTTACGAGGCAGCCGGCCTGAATACGGATGAGATGGTTTTATATGTTCTGTATGAGATCAAATTCAAAGAAGTACAGACGCCCGCTCCTACATTGATCCGGTTCTACTTAAAGAAATCCGGAGATGAATGGAAGATCTATAATGGTCCGATGAGTGAGGAATTGCACGATCATTTGAATAAGATGACGAATAACCGGGATGTAATTTCCCTGATGGTTCAGGTAAACCGCGCGTTTTCACAGGCTTGTGACCGTGACGATGAGCTGGGCCGCCTGATCCGTCTGCTCGGGGAGGAGCCGGAGACCGATACGCAGGCCGGCGCCGGTGTTTCCGATGCGGAGACCACTGCGGCAGAGCCGGATGCGGTGTAAACAGAGCCGGTTTCAAGCGGGAATAAAACGGCAAAAAATGATACTATAATAACCGGAAGGATGAAGAAAATGACAGATGAAGAATTGCTGATCAGCGTTCAGGAGGAGATCAAACGCAGCATTATCGGTAAGGACGAAGTGGTCCGCAAGGTGCTCTGCGCCATGCTGGCCCGCGGCCACGTTTTGATCGAAGATATTCCGGGACTCGGAAAGACGACCATGGCCATGGCCATCGCGGGTGTATGCCAGCTGGCGACGCGCCGTCTTCAGTTTACCCCCGATGTATTGCCCTCGGACGTTGTCGGATTTAACTTGTATGAAAAAGAGACCGGAAACTTCCGTTTTGTCCCCGGTGTTATTTTTACCAATCTGTTTTTGGCAGATGAGATCAACCGAACCTCTCCGAAGTCACAGTCTGCGCTGCTCGAAGTTATGGAGGAGGGCAATGTGACTGTCGACGGAAATACTTATGAATTGGAGAAACCGTTCATCGTTATCGCGACACAGAACCCTGCGGGATCTGCCGGAACCCAGTTGCTGCCGGAATCCCAGTTGGACCGTTTTATGATCCAGCTTTCCATGGGTTACCCGGAGGATGCAGATGAGATCTCGATCCTTCGTGCTAAACACATGCCCGGCGGAAGCACTCAGCAGCTGCAGGCGCTGATGACGAAGGAGCAGGTCCTGGCCATGCAGGCAAAGGTCGATCAGGTATTTGTTCATGATGTGATCTATCAGTATATCGTGGCTCTCGTGGCAGCGACCCGCGAGAACCCGTATTTGGAGCTCGGCGCCAGCCCGCGCGCAGGCATTGCCCTCATGCGCATGGCGTGCGCAAATGCTTTTATGGCAGGGCGTGATTATGTTAAGCCGCGCGACATTACCGATGTATTCGCCGATGTCGTGCGCCATCGTATCTTACTGAATTCCAGAGCCAGAATCGAGAAGAGGACCAAAGACCAGATCATCGAAGCTATTTTGGCATCGGTGGAAAAACCTGAAAGCGGTAAGGCGAAGTAGGAATAGGAAGAAGAGATGACCCGGAATTATTTCGTGTATTTACTGGTGTTGGCATTGATCTGCGGAATAGCGATCGCATATCTTCAAAAAGGACCGGTCTATGTTTTATCGGTCCTTCTTTTGGCGCCTGTAATTTCCGTGATCGTTTCCTTCATCCTTTCGTTTTTCGTACGCGGTCATTTGCTTCGGGGCAATTATTCGGCCTCTCTGCCGAATAAACCTACCACGTTCCAGATCCGTCTGTATAATCGCGCACCCCTTTCTATCACGAAGGTTGAGTGCCTGCTGATCGCTTCCTACCTGACATCGGGGCGGTCGGAGAAGATCCGTGTAGCTGCCACGTTGAAAGCCGGCGAACCGTTTGATATTCGCATTCCGGTCATGTTCCGGTATTGCGGTCTGGCGCAGGTTCGCTTGAAAAAAATATATGTTTACGACTGGCTGGGATTGTTTAAGTGGCCGCGCAAGGTCAATCAAACCCAGTCGTTGGTCGTCCTTCCGGAATATACATTGATGCCGATCAAAAACCGTAATTCGATCTGGCATGATATTACAAACTCCTCCAGGTTCCATTCCACTCTGATCGGAGAGGATCCCTCGGAGATCGTAAGTTTTCATACGATGCAGCCGGGCGATAAACTGCAGAGAGTGCATTGGAAACTGTCTGCGAAGTCGGATGATCTGATGGTAAAAGATTTCGGTATGCCTCTGTGCAGCCGTGTCTGCCTGTACGTTGATATGTATTATAAAACCCGTGAAGAGTACTCCGATCGAATGACGATGGCGCTTTCCGTGGGACTATCTCTCTTGGAGGCTGAATGTCCGTTTACACTGTTGTGGAGCCAGGGAGAACTGGTGATGCATCAGGTCACGGTATATGAGATCGATGCATTGTACGAAGTCTTCGCTGATTTCCTGCAACGCTCGGCGCCGATCGCGGAACTTCCGCTGCCCCTGGTTTTTGCAGAAGCAAAGCTGGAAAACCGCATGCGGCAGTTCATAGTGATCACCGGAGCACGCGGTACAGGGCTTAATCAGGATGAACTCCTGATGGCTAAACGCTCCGTCACCGATGAACTCATTATCCTGTCTTCCGACCGCAACCTTCGAAGCAAAGAACCCGAGCAGGAAATGATCGCCCGGGATATCCAGTACCGCTTTTCCTCTGATGACCTCATGAACCAATTATCCGGCGTTGAGCTGGTGGTCATGTGAATGATTCTAGGCTCTCAAAGTACGCCAGGGGATGCTTGCATGCCGAGGCGGACCTTGAGAGCCGAACAAATCCGTAGGATCATTCAGCAGCGTGGCTGAAAAATTATTATAGAAAGGCTTTTCTCCCATGGGCAGAAAAAAGATGCGTGAGATCGACATTGCTTTTAAGCCGATCGTGCGTGACCGCAAAATTTCGGCGGTCAGCATGATCGCTTATTTGGGCACTCTTTTTTGCATCCTTTTTTGCGCTCAGTATACCGCAATCCGTATTTTTAACAACCTGTTTCCACTCTATGGAAATGTGGATAGCGCGATCCTTCCCATGGCCCTGATCTCCGCGCTGGTGATTCTCTTTTGGGGACTCAGGATCGTCCGGTTTCCGATCGTGCTCGTCGCCTTCGCCATTTATTTGTTATATTTATATTTCAAGATCACCGGGAATCCGGAAGACGGGAATAATATCCGGACGTTCATAGATGTGATCATTAATTCACTGTCCGAGTATTATGGTTTTCATTGGGGAGGGTTCGGCGCCGGATCCAATGCGGAATACCTTTTATATATGGGCCGGGAAAATACGGTTCTGAATGCGCTGCTTCTGTTTTATCTGCCGTTCACGACACTGCTCGGCTACAACATGATCCGTAAGTTTCGGTTCTCATCGATCTCCCTGGCGATTTTGTTTCCGTGCTTCTTTGCCTTGATGAACGGATATATGCCGG
>ONPC01000205.1 GCA_900319565.1 uncultured Eubacteriales bacterium
CGGGGCACTTCCGTGTTCTTCCACATAAGCGTCATATCCGTCTACGATCGCGCTCGCATCGGCAAACCGCTCTGCTACCTCACCGTAGCCGCCGTCCATGCCGAACAGATGGAAACCATCGCCGAAAATGTTATCATTTGTAAAGTCCGTTGCACTCGCGCCGATACCTACCATCGCGATCCAGTACACCAGGAACATGATCAGGGCGAAGATGGGCAAGCCCAGCCAGCGGTTCGTCACGACCTTATCGATCTTATCGGAAGTCGTCAGGCTGCCCGCATTCTTCTTTTTGTAGCAGGATTTGATCACCTCGGCAATGAACACATAGCGCTCGTTCGTAATGATGCTCTCGGCATCGTCATCGAGCTCCGTTTCCGCTGCCTTGATGTCCTTCTCGATGTGCTCCATGGTCTCGGCCGGGATCTTCAGCTGCTCCAGCACCTTGTCGTCCCGCTCGAAGATCTTGATCGCGTACCATCTCTGCTGCTCCTCCGGCATGTCATGTACGACCGCCTCCTCGATATGCGCGATGGCGTGTTCGACCGGTCCGGAAAATGTATGGAGGGGAATGGTCTTTCCGCCCTTCGCCGCCTTGATCGCTTCCTCAGCAGCTTCCTGGATGCCACGGCCCTTCAGCGCGGAGATCTCTACGACCTTGCATCCCAGCTGACGGGACAGTTCCTCGATCTTGATCTTATCGCCGTTTTTCTCGACGACATCCATCATATTGACCGCTACGACCACCGGAATGCCCAGTTCGGTCAGCTGCGTGGTCAGATACAGGTTTCTCTCGATATTCGTTCCGTCGATGATGTTCAGGATCGCGTTGGGACGCTCTCCGATCAGATAGTTTCTCGCAACTACTTCCTCGAGTGTGTACGGTGACAGGGAGTAGATACCCGGAAGGTCGGTGATGATCACATCCTCATGCTTCTTTAACTTACCTTCCTTTTTCTCCACCGTTACGCCCGGCCAGTTACCTACGAACTGATTTGCGCCGGTCAATGCGTTGAACAGCGTCGTTTTACCGCTGTTCGGGTTACCCGCAAGTGCTATACGAATACTCATGTTCTTTCTTCCTTTCCTACTCCACTTCGATCATTTCGGCATCTGCCTTACGAAGCGAGAGCTCATAATTCCGAACTGTGATCTCGATCGGATCTCCCAGAGGCGCGACCTTACGAACATAGATCGAAGCTCGCTTCGTAATGCCCATGTCCATGATCCGCCGCTTCACGGCACCCTCGCCGTGCAGTTTCACCACCGTGACCGTTTCACCGATCTTTGCGTCTTTTAACGTCTTCACTGTTTTTCCTCCACTTTCATATCATTATTTTTCGGGCCAATTCTTCGCTGACCGCGACGCGGCTTTCTTTGACCTTAACGATCAGATTGTTGCCGAGCGCACTCACGACACTGACCTCACCCCCGACATTGAAGCCGAGATCTTTCAAATGTTGTTTTACCTCCGGACTTCCGCCGATCTTCTTGATGATCTGCGGCTGTCCTGCATCCGCAAAAGCAAGAGGCATCATGTTTCATTTCCTGCCTTTCCGAGTTAGTTTAGACTAACTCATGATCAAAAAAGAGCGGTTAGCCTTCACTAACCGCTCTTAATTATAGTTAGCCCGTGCTAACTTGTCAAGCATTTTTTAAAAATTTTTTCAGGTCTTTCTATTTCTCTTTTTTCGGGATCAAAACAACGATCGAATTTTGGCGCTCCAAAGCGCGCTGTTTACGTTCCGATCTCTTACTCATGTATGAGCCCCTTCGTTTACAGGATCTTGCGTCCCTGCCGATAGCGATCCATGTATTCGGCGTTGATCTCGGCGATTTCCTTCTTCCCGTCAATGTAGTCCTGATAGATCTCCCAGGGAGATCCGCCGCCCAACCAACAGGATGAGCAGTTTTCACACCCGCCTCCACAATCCAGCGAAGCTCGGATGATCTGCTCGCGTTCTTCTTTTGTCGTATCTTTGATCAGAATCGAACTCATAACATCCCCCTAACTTAAGCGCATATCACACGCCCAGTTCATTTAAGAGCCCGCGACATCCTTCCTCGATGTCCCGATAGGCCGTTTCAAAATCCCGCGTATACCACGGATCCGAAACCTCCTGTCCCGAACGCTCGGTGTAGTCCAGAAGCAAGCGGATCTTTCCCTCACGCGCCGAATGTCCGGTCATGCGCTCCATGTTCCGGATATTCGCCCGATCCATGCCGATCAAAAGGTCGAACCGCTCGTAGTCTGCGCGCGTCAGCTGCCGCGCGCGCTTTCCTTCAAAACCACGGATCCCATGCAGCTGCAACACCCGGGCGGCCGGCGGGTACACGGGATTGCCAACGCCGTTCCAGATTTCTTCGGTACTGGTCGCCGCAGATTCCACCAGGAACCCCCGTTCCCGTCCCGTTTTTTTCAGCATGTCCTTCAGGACAAACTCCGCGATCGGTGAACGACAGATATTGCCGTGGCAAACAAATAACACTTTTATCATAAAAAACTGCTCCGTTTCAGGTTCTTTATCACCGGCATGAACCGCTCCCGGCCATTCGTGAAGTTTACTGGGTAAATGTTCCAAAAGCGGCGATCGCCTCATCGACCGTCATCTCGCCCCTTCCGACACGATACACTGCCTGCCTGAGCTGTATGACCGCATCATCCGTCAGACCGATCACCTCCGGCGACAGTATCCCGGATTCCGGAACCTCGCCGAATGCTGCATACATGCTATTAAACGACAGATCTTTCGCAGGCGACATCAGCCCTTTAATCTGCGCCATCTCATTCAGTTCCCGCGACGAGATCAGGAAACGCATGAATTCATTGGCCATCTTCAGGTTCGAACTATCCTTATTGACCGAAAACTGCAGGTTTGCCATATCCAGGAAAGTAGTGCCTTCATCCGAGATCGGAATGGGAGCAAATGTATACGTAAAAGGCTTTGCGATGAATGCCTCGGAACGGCTTTCGCGTTTCTTGGTTCCGGAAACGGTATCCCCGGAGCAGGCCATCATGGGCACATCCCCTTCGAAAAAGCGAAGGATCAC
>ONPC01000201.1 GCA_900319565.1 uncultured Eubacteriales bacterium
ATCAACCAGAAGGTCGCGATCGACAAGTTTGCGACGTCCCTGGAAGCGGAAAAGGCACAGGAGGTCACCTTCGCACTGCCGAAACGCACCCTGGATATTACCAAGAAGTTCTTCGGCAATACCGTCGGAGACCTCCGCGTGGCAGTCTGCAACGACAGCCATATGGTCATGGTGGCTGGAGGTGTTACGATCTCCACGCCGCTCGTTTCCTATAAGATCGCGGCAGGCACCCTGCGGACGCTTTTCAAGTTCATGGGCGATCCGATCGGTGCGCCGCAGACCCAGATCGTTGTTTCCACGGAAGAGCTTTCCAATGCCATGAGCGTCCTTTCGGGCCTCGGCACGATCGAGCTTTCCACGAGAGCAACGGACGTCCGCGGAAAACAGGGCGTGTACCTGTCTCTGGAGGAGCGCAAGGATACGATGGCGTTCCGTGTCAGCAATTCCGGTGATACCTACTACGACATGCCGGTCCTCGGATTTAAGGTGGTCGAAGGTTCGCCGAAGAAAAAGATGTTCGATATCACCCGTGTGGTCGCGGTTCTGCAGTGCGCGGATGCGCATTTCGCGGTCATCAACCTGACCGACCGCATCACCTACATCTGGTACGGCATCCAGCTGGAGGACGGCAGTAAGAAGTTCCTGGACTGCGCAAGCGTTATCGCACCGATCGCGGAAGCGAAGACGGGCGAGACTAAGGAGCGTGAGGAAAAGGACAAAGAGATCGAAGAGAAGTACGAAGGCGACGAAGCCGACCGTGAGATCGAGGCGAAGGAAGTCATTCCCGACGTGGAGATCCATGCGGAGCCGACCGCAAGCGTGCCCGAGAACACGACAGAGGAACAGGAAGAGGAAGATGATGAGGCTAAGATCCCGGTCGGCAAAACGACGGAGGATCTCCCCGGCATCCCTTCCAACCTTGACCTTTCAGGAGCTGAGATCGGAGCCGATTTCGGGGAAGAGGATATTTCGGATATCGAGGACGAAGCCGTCCTTCCGACACTTCCCCCGGTAGCGGATCTCGGAGGTGAATATGAGGACGAGTGATGCGAAAGCACCGGTTTTCCTGGTGCCGACGCATACCGCGGATGTTCTCGATATTTCCGATCCGAACGGCGATCTTGCCGTTCTGGAAAAGGTGCAGTTTGCGCGTGTGGTGATGCAAAAGCCCGTCTACGGGAAGGAGTTCAAAAACCTTACCGTGGCGATCGAACAGATCAAGAAATGGCTCTCGCTGCAGGTACAGGAGCATGTCCTGTGTCTGTATATGGATGCAGCTCTGCATCCGGTGGCCGTTACGATCCTCGGGATCGGGAACATTTCCGAGACCCGTGTCAATTACTACAGCATCGTACAGCAGGCAGTGCTGCTCAATGTCGGAAGAATCATTCTGTTCCACAATCATCCCTCCGGCGGTGTTTCTCCGTCGGATGCGGACTGTCGGATGACCGGCGCGGTCGCGGAGATCCTGAGGCCGTTTGAAATCGAGCTGGTGGACCACGTGATCGTGGGTTCCGATCTTCGTTCGTTTTCGTTCGAGAAGGTCGGTCTGCTCCGGAAGTAGCCGGAGATATCTGGGCTTTAAGCATCCTCTTTTGCGGGTGCTTAAAGCCTTCCAATGTTCACTAACGTGAGAAAGGAGAAAGCTATGTTGATTTATCGAGGTAACCAGTCCTTTAGGCTTTCGGATGCCGAACTCGAAAACGCGCATCTGGAGTGCCAGCGGAAAAAGGACCTGGAAGAAGTGAAGGCGTGGCTTTGCAGCTTCGTCTCGGAAAAGGAGGATCAGCGGCTCCTTAAAAACCGCGAGTTTCTGGCGGCAGTCGCGATGCGCTACCGTGAAAACCGTGAAGCAGGCTTGGGATTTACCAAATCCATGCGGCTTGCGATCTATGAAGCAGAGGAGGCAGAGATATGCTAGTCTACAATAAAAAACAAACCATTTTACTGGATTTCGACGACGTGCTCGCGCCTTGTCTGTCGATCGCACTTCAGATGCATCAGGAGATGTACGGTTACGGCCCCATGGAAGATTATATCCGCTGGGGTGACTTCGGTACCCGAG
>ONPC01000199.1 GCA_900319565.1 uncultured Eubacteriales bacterium
CAGCGCACGGATCTCGCCGTGGCCAATGACCTTCTCCTCGTAGATCGGCTCGAGCATGCCCTTCATGGCAGCTTCGACATCTGCGATGGCCTGGTAAATAATGCTGTACAGCTTAATATCGACCTTCTCGCGGTCGGCAACGGATTTCGCCATGACATCCGGACGAACGTTGAAACCGATGATGATCGCGTTCGATGCAGATGCGAGGGAAACGTCGGATTCGTTGATGTTTCCGACACCGCTGTGGATGACCTTCACCACAACCTCCTCGTTCGAAAGCTTCATCAAGGACTGCTTTACAGCCTCTACGGAGCCCTGAACATCGGCCTTGATAATCAGATTGAGTTCCTTGACATTACCCGCCTGGATCTGTGAATACAGACCATCGAGCGTCAGCTGCATCTTCGTGTTGTCGAGCAGTTTCACCTTATTCTCAGCGATAAATGTCTCGGCGAAATGTCTTGCTTCTTTATCGGTGTTGGTCGTGATAACGATCTCACCGGCGTTCGGAACGTCGTTCAGGCCCAGGATCTCAACGGGCGTCGAAGGTGTAGCCACCTCGAGCTTACGCCCCTTATCGTCCATCATGGCGCGGACCTTACCGTAGCAGGATCCAACGGTAACGTTATCACCGACATGCAGGGTACCCTTCTGAACCAGAACGGTCGCAACGGGGCCCTTACCCTTATCCAGTTTTGCTTCAATGACGAGGCCGCGGACTCTGCGGTTCGGGTTCGCCTTCAGTTCCTTCACATCAGCGACGAGCAGGATCATTTCCAGCAATTCGTCGATGCCCTGACCGGTCTTCGCGGAAACCGGAACGAAGATGGTGCTGCCACCCCAGTCCTCGGGAACCAATTCATATTCGCTCATCTCCTGCTTTACGCGTTCGATGTTTGCACTCGGCTTATCGATCTTGTTGATCGCAACGATGATCTCGACGCCGGCTGCCTTCGCATGGTTGATCGCCTCGATGGTCTGCGGCATGACACCGTCGTCCGCAGCAACTACAAGGATCGCGATATCCGTAGACTTCGCACCGCGCATACGCATAGCGGTAAATGCCTCGTGTCCGGGCGTATCCAGGAAAGTGATCATGCGGCCGTTGATTCCGACCATATATGCACCAATGTGCTGCGTGATGCCGCCGGCCTCACGGGCAATGACATTCGTATCACGAATGCAGTCCAAAAGGGAAGTCTTACCATGGTCAACGTGACCCATAACGCACACAACGGGCGGACGGGTAACCAGGGTGTCCTCCGGATCCTCGGTATCACGCAGCATCTCTTCGATGATATCGACCTTTTCCTCGTGCTCGCAGATGATATCGTAATCGATCGCGATCTCCTCGGCCTGCTCAAATGTCAGATCACTGTTAATGGTAAAGATCTGACCCTTTAAGAACATTTTTTTGATGAGCGCCGCAGGCTGGATCTTCATCTTCTCTGCCAGATCGCTGACCGTAATGGTATCCGGAACCATGATCGATTTGATCTTCTCTTCTTCTTTCGCCTGATCGGGCTTCTTCGGACCCGCAGTCTTCATCTTGCTGAGATTCTTGATGTTCTCTTCCTTACGGATACCGGTTCCGTACTGCTTGCTCTTCTCGCGAGTCTCGCGCTCTTTTTTATTCGTAGCCTTACCGCCGCGCATTTCGGTCTTCGTCTGACCAAATCCCATGCTGCCGGAGCCGGAAGATGTCTTGCGCGCTGCCGGTTTACGGTTATTGTTCTCGTAATCGGCATCCTTATCCTTATTAAAGCCTTCGTCCTTACCGAAACCTGCGCTGCGATAATCCGGACGTCCGCCCTGACCGCCTTGGGCAAAACGATTGCCCGAAGGCCGACCACCCTGACCGGGCGCGCCTGCGCCGGGGCCTCTGCGTGCGCCGTTTCTGTCAAAAGAACCTTCCGGTCTGCCCTGACCGGAGAAAGCTCCGGTCCGCTGTCCTGCCGGACGTGTCTGGCCATCTTTGCGGAAGTTTCCACCTTCCGGTCTCGGGCGTGCATCTCCGCGCTGCGGTCTCTCTCCGCGTACCGGACGCACCGTCTTCGTCTTCGGAGTCTCGACCGGAATCTCGATCTTAGCCACGATGACCTGATCCGCGCTGCGGATCTCATTCGCCAACTCTCCTGTCTTCGCAGGCTTTTCTGCCTTTGCAGGCTCTTTCGTTTCCTTTACGGGAGCCTTCTCAGCCGGAGCTTCTGCAACCGGAGCAGCGATTTTCTCGGAAACTTCTGCCTCGGTCTTCGGCTTAGCCGCGGGCTTTTCAGCCTTTACGGGCGCTGCCTGCTCTGCCACAGGAGCCGCAACCGTCTTCGGTGCCTTGACCGGTTCCTCTGCCTTCTCTGTAACCTTCTTAGCGGTCGGACGCGTACTCTTCGCTACATCCGACTTCATGTTCTGCGGACGAACGACCGTCGCATACTTCGTTGTGCTGTGCTGCGGGCGAACCACAGTAGCATAACGTTTTTTCTTCGCCTCGCCTTCCGCCTGGGATGCTGCTTTTGCCTCCTCGGCCGGAGCCGCTGCAGGCTTCTTTATCTCTTTTTTCTCTTTGTCGTTGATCTCTGCCATATATCTCCTCCGTTACTGCTGCTCAGTTGTGAAATAATTCATGATCGTACGGGCAATGCCTGCATCATTGACACTAATGACCGCACGCGCTTCACACCCGATCGCCTTTCCAAGTGTTACCATGTCAAATCGTTCATAAAGAGGTACCTGATAAAACGTTGTTTTATCCCGAAAGCGCTTCTTTGTGTTTTCGGATGCTTCTTCGGATACGATGACGAGCTTTGCCTTACCGCCGCGAACCGCTTCCTCTGTGAGGAATTCACCCGATGCCAGTTTGCCGGCCTTCTTCGCTATGCCAAGCATTGACAGTATCTTTTTATCCAAGCGTATCCATCTCCTTTTCCAAAGCCGTAAAGATCTCCTCGGAAATGTTCGTTTTCAAAGAGCGGTTCAGCCCTTTGTTTTTGTGTGCGGCCTTCAGACATTCCGGATTCTTACAGAGATATGCACCGCGTCCGTTTTTCTTTCCGGTCGCGTCTAACAGGATCTCTCCTTCCGGTGTCTGTACCACACGAATCATTTCCTTTTTCGGTTTCATCTCTCCGCATCCGACGCACTGCCGAAGCGGGATCTTTTTAACAGTTTGTTTTGTCACGAATGCTTTCTCACCTCTTTAATGATCCGAAATGATCATTCCTCTTCGTTTTCGGAGGTCTCCTCGGAAGCTTCCCCAGCCTCCTCATATTCCTCATCTTCGTCGTAATATTCTTCAGCGCCTTCTTCGCCCTCTTCGAGTTCGCTGTAGCCTTCGTACTCCTCGCCGTCGTAGCCGAGTTCTTCGAACAGGCCGCTTTCCTTCGCCTGGGTCTCAGACTTGATGTCGATCTTGTAACCGGTCAGGCGGGCAGCCAGACGGGCGTTCTGACCTTCTTTACCGATGGCCAATGAGAGCTGGTAATCCGGAACGATGACGATGGCGTCGCGTTCTTCCTCATCTGCCCAAACACCGATGACCTTTGCGGGGCTCAGTGCGTTCTCGATCAGGAGCGCGGGGTTCTCGTTCCAGTTGATGATATCGATCTTCTCGCCGTTGAGCTCATTGACCACGGCGTCGATACGGGCACGCTTCAGACCGATGCATGCGCCGATCGGATCTACGTTCGGGTCGTTCGACCAAACTGCCATCTTCGTACGGGAACCGGCCTCACGGCTGATCGCCTTGATCTCGACGATGCCGTCGCGGATCTCGGTCACTTCGTTCTCGAACAGGCGCTTTACCAGTTCCGGATGGGAACGGGATACGGTCACGCGCGGTCCGCGGGACGCATCCTTTACCTCAACTACATAAAGTTTGATTCTCTGGCCCGGACGGTAAACCTCACCCTTCGGAATCTCGGAAGCCTTCATGTTGGTCTCGATCTTACCCAGATTGATGTTGACATCCTCTTTATCTTTCACATAGTGCTGCACGATACCTGTGATGAGATCCTTCTCCTTTTCGTAGTACATCTCGAACAGATTCTTTCTCTCTTCCTCACGAAGTTTCTGGATAATGACGTTCTTCGCTTCGCCTGCCACGATACGGCTGAAGTTCTTCGATTCCTTCTGGTCGCGGAAAATATCGCCCAGTTCGACACCGGGATCCTTTTCCTTTGCAGCCTCCAGGGAGATCTCGCAAGTCGGATCGGTAACGGTCTCAACGACCGTCTTCTCTACCCACACGCGAAGCTCGCCGGTCTCACGGTCAATGGTCACGAAAACATTGTCGGCCTTGCCGAAATTCTTACGGCAAACGCCCAGCAGGGACTGCTCTACAGCGTCCAGAATGACCTCCTTTTTGAAGCCTTTCTCTTTCTCGAGCTGCTCGAGAGCTTCGATCAACTCTCTGCTGTCCTTGTTTTCTTTGGTATCCTTTGCAGCCTTTCTCATTTTGTTAAAGTCCTCCTCTATGTTCTTAGTGCTGTCTACGTTTAGAAATCGATCGCCTGACGTATAAGCGCGATCTCTTTTCTGGAAAATGTCCGCTGTTCGGTATCCGAAAGCGCTATCGTCACGGTTTCCTCATCATAGGAAACCAGGGTTCCCGTAAAGTCTTTGGTTTTGGGCTCTGCCTTTTTCTTCTTCGTAGCGGGCTCTTCATCCTGCGAAGTCTCATGGAGCGAAACCGGTTTGTAAAGTTTGATTTCTACATCCTTACCGATATTTCTCGCAAAATCCTTCGGTTTCACCAGCGGGCGTCCCAGGCCGGGTGAACTCACTTCCAGGATGTAATTATCCTCGATCGGGTCCGTCTCGTCGAGTTTATCACTGACATAACGGCTGACCGTCTCGCAGTCATCGATCGTGATCCCGCCTTCTTTGTCGATGTAATAGCGCAGGTAGTAGTTCCCGGCTTCCTTTACATACTCGACATCCACCAGTTCAAAATGGTTCTCGGCAATGACCGGCGCTACCAGCTCTTCGGCCAATGCAACGATGTCTTCGGATTTTTTCATTTGAAATCCCTCTTTTTGTGATCTGTTCAACATATGCTCATAGGCTGTTTTAGCAAATAGAAAAGTGGGCTTTGCAGCCCACTTAACATACTCACTATAACAACTGTATCGAAGTTTAGCACACTTTTTTCGTAAAATCAATACCCAAATCGAAAATTTTTACGAAAAGGTTTAAAAACTATATAAATCCTTTAAAAAAACACATCCACGAACGAATTCGCGGATGTGTTTTTAAATCATTATTCTACAGTTAACTGATTATTCAACATCCGTGGTCGGATCAACCGTTACCTTCTCAACAGTGGCTGCTGCCTTAACTGCATTTACCACTTCCGGTGAAGCGTTGATGGTCACGTTACGGTTAACCTGTGCGTCATAACCCTTTGCCTTTACCAGGTCTGCGAGGTCTACTCCGGTAACTTCCTTCATGGACTCGAATACCTGCGCCATAACGCCGGTAACATTGCCCGCAACACTGGTAACTCCGTTACCGTTGCCGCTGTCCATGATCATGATCTTATCGATCTGGCTCAAAGGCTCAGCGATCTTACCTGCAACGTCCGGGAGAACACGGATGAGCATTTCGGCAACCGCTGCTCCGGTGTACTGCTGATAAGCCATAGCCTTTTTGGACATCGCCTCAGCTTCTGCGATACCTTTTGCACGAATCGCTGCAGCTTCTGCCATACCACGCTGGCTGATAACGTCAGCTTCTGCCTGACCGGTGGTCTTAATCGCCTCAGCTTCTGCAACTGCCTTGATGCGCTTTGCTTCTGCCTCTGCCTCTGCGAATTTCTTACGAGCCTCTGCCTCTGCTTCTGCCTCTGCGATCTTACGATACTTCTCGGCATCTGCGATGGTCTGTGCTTTTTCTTTGTCGGCCAATGCGGGCTCAACAACTTCAGCACGAAGGCTTTCCTTCTTGCGCTCTGCCTGCTTAGCAGCCAGTTCGATGTTCTTCTGCTCCTTAGCGATCTGAATCTGTACCTGAGCAGCTTCGATGTCCTTCTGACGCTCCTGACGCATGAGTTCTACGTCGAGAGCTGCAGCAACGACTTCCTTCTCGGTGATATTCTTCTGAATATCGTATGCGGAGTCAGCCTTTGCCTTTGCAGCCTGCTGTTCCTGCATGTAAGCAGCTTCTTGAACAGCTTTCGCCTTAGCAGCTTCACTGATCTCAGTCTCAGCCTGCAATCTGGCCTGCTCACCGGCTCTTCTCGCCTTCGAAGTCTCGATCTGAGCTTCGCGGTTAGCCTCAGCCTTCGCGATCTCAGCGTCTTTCTTCTTCTCAACGATCTGCTTAACACCGAGTGCCTGGATATATCCGTTGGAGTCGTTGATATCCTTAATGGTAAATACCTTTACCTCGAGACCCATTTCCATGAGCTCGGTACCAACTACTTCCTGAACCTTCGCGGAAAATGTTTCACGATCCCGGTAGATCTCTTCGACGGTCATCGTGGATACGATTTCACGAAGTTTACCTTCGAGAACGTTCGTAGCGGTGTCACGAATGGAACGCTCGATCTCGGTCTCATTCTTTCCTGTGAACTGCTCGATCGCGTTGAAGATCGCGTTGGCTTCGTTCTTAACTTTGATAACGGCAGTACCTACAACGGCGATCGGAACGCCCTGTGAAGACATACTCTCATCGGTCGTAACATCCAGCTGGATATTACCGAGGGAGATCGTGTCCACACGTTCGAGAACGGGGATGACCAGACCACCGCCACCGGTGATGATACGCTTATGAAGACCGGTAACTACCGCAGCCTTATCCTGCGGAACTTTTCTCCACATAGAGAAGATGATGGAAAGGATCAGGATGATGCCGATTGCTACGATCACACCGATGATCAATCCCTTAGGGATCTCAATACCTGTTAATGTTAACATTTTATTCCTCCTGTTTATATTCTCCGATGCTCCATCGGATCATTCATGATTACGGGAACGTTTATTCGTCCCCAAGGCGATATTTTTCCGCCATATCTTTCGGGCGGACAATGACCTCGTTCTTTTCGACCCGAACGATGGTCACGGTCGATCCTTGACGGATCACCTGCGTAGGGTTATCGGCTTTTGCGGGATAGTTCGTCGTGATGCCGTCAAAGGTCGTCACACTGACCGAGCCGAAACCGCCGGCAATGATCGTATTGACAACATGGCCGTCGCTGCCTACCAGATCTTCGCGGTTCACTGTGGTGTGTTCCACCTTACGTAAGGTACGGATCAAACTTTGGATGATGACCGCACCGAGATATCCGACCGCCACTGCGATAAGAACGACCATCCAAAGTTTTAATGAGTCGCCCAGGATCTTACCCATGGCACCGAATAACATAAGGCCTACACAAATACTGTGGATCGAAGCCGGTAAAAGGCAGATCGAAATATCACCGATCTCAAACCCGAAATCAAAATCGACATCCGGACCGTCTCCGTCTGAGTCCACGGAAGCGTCAAATATACCGCCAAGTAACAGCGTGATCAACGGTATTGCAAAACCGATCACAAGACATATCGTATATACCGTATCCATGAAGCTCCCTCCTTCCCCGCGGAAGTTCTTTGTTTCGTATGCTCTCCGTATATCATTTTGTTTTTATACACTAAAAGCGAAATCCGAAGGATCGGTTCCGCTTTTAGAAAACGATATCGCAAAAAGCATCCGTTTTTTCTACCCGCAACTGTATTATATCAGACTACAGGCCTTTGTTTATTACTTTTTTCTTTCGCTTTTCGCACAAATATAGTTCTTTGCGACCAACATCTCCGCACAGAGCACTGCTCCGCCGGCAGCACCGCGAAGTGTATTGTGGGACAGGCCGACAAACTTCCAATCATAGACCGTATCTTCGCGCAGACGGCCGACGCTTACGCCCATACCGTTCTCGTAGTCAACATCGAGAGCGACCTGAGGACGGTTGTCTTCTTCCAGGTACTGGATGAACTGCTTCGGAGCGCTGGGCAGTTCGAGCTTCTGCGGCTCGCCGGAAAATGCGAGGAGCTTCTCGATGAGCTGCTCTTTCGTAACTTTCTTCTTAAACTTAACGAAGACTGCAGCGGTATGACCGTTCAGTACCGGAACACGGATACACTGGCAGGTGATCACAGGACTCACCGCCGGAACGATCACGCCATCCTTTACCTGGCCCCACAGACGCAGGGGCTCCTTCTCGCTCTTCTCTTCCTCACCGCCGATGTACGGAATAATATTGCCCACCATCTCGGGCCAGTCCTTAAAGGTCTTACCGGCGCCGGAGATGGCCTGGTATGTGGTAGCTACTACCTCGTACGGCTCGAACTCCTTCCATGCGGTAAGTACCGGAGCATAGCTCTGGATGGAACAGTTCGGCTTAACAGCAATGAAACCGTACTTCGTTCCCAGACGCTTCTTCTGCGCGTCGATCACTTCGAAGTGCTCGGGGTTGATCTCCGGAACGACCATCGGA
>ONPC01000059.1 GCA_900319565.1 uncultured Eubacteriales bacterium
CGAATTGTCTGTTGAATTATAGGCAAATTCATGATATAATACATTTACAAAGGCATAGGCCAAATTCGTTTCTAAAAGTACACCTTTATAAATCAAAGATTACACCGCCATCCCTCTCTATCTTCCTCGCTTTACCATAGAACGTCCCCATCGGCATCCCACATTCTTCCGCGGCCTGTCGAAGGGTTATTTTTTTCTCTTTCCAACGTACATATACCGAGTGGAAGTTCTCCGCTACTTCTCGAGGTGGCCGCCCAAACTTTACTCCTCGGGCACGTGCGGCATCGATCCCTTCGCGTTGACGCAAACGAATGCTTTCACGTTCAGATTGAGCTACAAAGGAGAGGATCTGAAGAACCAGATCAGCGATGAAGGTGCCCAGCAGATCCTTGCCGTTGCGTGTGTCCAGGAGTGGCATGTCCAGAACACAGATGTCGACGCCGATCTCCTTCGTCATGAGGCGCCATTGGTTTTGAATCTCCTCGTAGTTGCGTCCCAATCGGTCAATGCTCAATATAAAGAGCATGTCCCCGGGACGGAGTTTTCGAAGCATTCTTTTATACTGTGGTCGGTTGAAATCCTTACCGGAAAGTTTGTCTACAAAGATGTTCGCCGTCGGAACCTGTGCCGCCCGTAGCGCCATAAGCTGCCGATCTTCATTCTGATCCGTGCTAGAAACACGGACATAGCCATAGGTTTTGTGATCCATAGAAGCCTCCTGTGATTACCAATATACTCGTAAATAAACGACGGGGATCTTCACACAAGCAAACAGCCTGAGCAAAAGTGCAGGGTGAAAGAGAACCCGAAACTCTATAATGAGGTATAAAAAGCGGCAGGTCCGATAGGACCTGCCGTCACTTGTTTATGCCATAATACTATGCCCATGTGTATCTTACTTTTTCCGAACTATATTGATCATAATCGATCCTTTTCTCACGTTGAAGCCGTCCGATAACCATATATGGCCGGATTCTCTGACTCATGGCAAATGTACGGATTGCATTCAGACTGTAGTCTGCTGCCTCTACAAAGATTTTATAATCATCTGGATCGATCACTTTATCGGCAGCGAATGAATTCGCCCCCATCTCCTCATCCGAGGTCACATCATAATCAATAAAATACGCTGTCTTTGTAACATCGCCATTTACGATATGTCCCAACTCGTGGAATAAGGTAAACCAGAAAATATCAGCAAAAGCTCCCCGAAGCGTCAGAACCATCTGATAGGATCCATCCGGTTTTTTTGAGACAAACCCCTGGACCGGAGCCCCTTTAAAATTTCGAACCACAGATAAGTATATTCCGTATCTGTCATACAATTCTCTCAAAGCAGTCTGAGGGGATCCCTCCGTAGTACACATAACCCTCTTCGTCTCGGCCACCAATTCATCAACTTTTTTTTCGTCAAATCTACTCTTTACCTCTCGGCCTTCCCCCGTCATCTGACAAAGTCGGAGCCAGGCCCCCATAACATAAGGGTCCACCCTGGTTTTGGCGGACATTCTAAGTGCACCTTCGGGTACCATCCCTTTCAGATTTGCCACGTTACTGATTTGAAGAGCCTTTCGAAGAGATAATATAGACTCTTCTACTGCCTCTCTCTGCGGCATTTTCCCTGTCTCCCGCAGATACTTTACTATGTCTTTTAGTCGATCTCTCGCTACTCTTTCTTCGTCGGTAATGCTCTCGTGTACTTTGGCCTCCACTAACTCCGCGTCGTAGTTAGCCTGCAAGTTTATCCAAAAACTCTTAGATACTCCCAACGCATACTCCAACGCCAGCGCAAACTTTGCAGAGATATCTTTTTTCCCCGCTATGACATTACTTACATATGCTGGAGTAACTCCAGTTCTAGCTGCTAACTCTGCTTGAGACATTCCTCGATCAACGAGAATATCCCCTATCGTCTCCCCCGGATGAATAATCAGATCACGGGATATACCAATTGTCTTTTTTGCCATGATAATCATTCACTCCTTCCACCTCGATCTCTTCACAGATCTTTATTGTGTCTTCGGTCGCATTTAACTCAACGATCAAACGAACGTTTTTTGAAACATGAAACGAATAAGTAACCCTCTTGTATCCCGATAGTTTTTCCGGCTTTCCCAAGCCCAATGCTAATATGATACCGAAATTATCCGCTGCCATCATGTGATCCATGATTTTCTTTATGGATCTCACCCAATCAAATGGCAGTTTCTTCCGCATCTTCGAATAATCCGTAAAGAACTCTTCAACTTTTTTATTTGCGTACGATATCCTCAAAGATTACCTCCGCCGCACTGAAATTAACCGATTGGTTAACTGTACTATAGCAAAGTCGAATCCAAAAGTCAAGGATTTTCGCGTAAAAAAATCAACCGAAGCACAGGCACCCCTTGCTTCGGCCGTCACGAAACTTTATAGGATTTGAAATCGTTTTAAAGTATCATTTATAGTATCATTCATAATAGTGCGTTATTCATGGTCTTTGCGGATTTTAGTAAACACTACCTTTGCCGGTTTCGTTCTCCCCGCCAGCATATCTTCGTAGCCTTTTTCCAACTCCTCATTGGCTCACTCTTCCGCCAGCACCTGCTCCAGGTCGGCAATAGCCTGCTCCTGCCCGCTGTTAACCCAGATGCCCTGCATGCCGAATGCGCGACCAGCCTCGACATTTTCCAAGCGGTCGTCCAGATAAACACATTCGGCCGGATTAAGGTGATAGAGATCGAACAGTGTCTGATAGATCTCCGGCTCCGGCTTCGTGAGCTTAACTTCGTAGGAGATCACCTTGCCATCCGGCAGGTCCGTGAAGGAAAATGAGTTCCTCCAGTGACACAGGAACATGTCTTCGGGATAGTTTGACAACAGGTAGATGCGGTAGCCGCGCTTCTTAAGCCCCAACAGCCAGTCACGTGTGTCGGGGTAGCTTAGGCACAGGCGCGAGGGATCTGCCCAGAAGCGGTCGTAGAGGTCTGCTTCTTCGGGGTGCAGAGCCTTCAGCTCATCCAAAACATCAGAAAAAGACCTTGCGCCGCGATCCAAGTCACTCCATATGGGGTTGAAGATCATATGCGCCGCCAAGGCCTCGATCTGTTCATCTGTCATGTTCAATTCCTGCATATATTCGCGGAAACGGAAGTGCACGAGCACATTTCCGATGTCGAAAATGACATTCTTGATCATGAGATCAGTCCGACTTCTTTCCGAACAGTCCGCCGAGTTTGGACGTGATGCCGTCAACATTGATCTTCGCCTTTACCGCGGAGATAACGCTGTCGATCTGATCCTCGGGAAGGTCTACGCCCGCAACCTCCTCTACAACTTTTGTCGGTTCGGATTTGAAGCGCTCCTGCATCTTCGGATCATCCTTTACCTTTGCTACGATCTCTTCAACTTTTGCTTTAATATCCATTTGAAAAACCTCCTAAGTTCGTCCTCTTTACGGCCATGCAAATGCACCGACCTCATCGAGTTCATTATACTCTTTTTGCGCCAAAAATACAAGGAATGATTTTTGTCTGCTTGCATTTTCCGCGTTTTTCCATTAAGATAGTACACGGCGGCCGTCATTGGGCGGATGCGCCACAAACACAAGGAAAATCAGGAGTTTATCATGATACTGGCAGTCGGTCACATCCGCAAAGAATTCACCGAAAAGGTCGTCCTTAGCGATGTTTCCTTTCACATAGAAGCGCACGAGAAAGCCGCGATCGTCGGGGTCAACGGCGCGGGCAAGTCTACCCTTTTGAAGATCATTTACGGGGAAATGACGCCCGAAGAGGGGCAGGTCACCCTGCAGAAGGATCTAAGCCTCGGCTACCTCGCGCAGCATCAGGAAATGACCGGCGAGCTTACGATCCTCGAGACCATGCTGAGCGCGCGTGGCGAGCTGCTGGAACTGGAGCAGAAGCTACGCGAACTGGAGCATAAGATGAAGGAGGTTTCCGGCGACGAGCTGGAGGCCGTCATGGCAGCTTACACCCGCGTGGATCACGCGTTCGAAAGCGGCGGCGGCTACGCTTACCAGAGCGAGGTCACAGGCATCCTGAAAGGCCTCGGATTTGCCGAGGAGGATTTCAACCGGCAGACGCAGACGCTCTCCGGAGGCCAGCGCATGCGTGTGGCGCTCGGACGCTTGCTGCTCATCAAGCCCGACCTGCTGCTGCTCGACGAGCCGACGAACCACCTGGACTTAAACTCCAGCCTCTGGCTGGAGGACTACCTGCGCAGCTACGAAGGCAGCGTCCTCATCGTCTCCCACGACCGGTATTTCCTGGACCGCGTCGTGACGAAGATCATTGACATTGACCATACACATTGTAATGTTTACAACTGCAACTACACCGAGTTCGTCGCGCGAAAGAAGCAGATGCTCGAGGTGCAGATGCATCAATATGAGAACCAGCAGGCGCAGATCCGCCATCAGGAGCAGGTCATCGAGAAGCTGCGTTCGTTCAACCGCGAAAAGTCCATCAAACGCGCGGAGAGCCGCGAGAAGATGCTGAATAAGATCGAGGTGCTGGAGAAACCCGTCACGGACGACGATACCATGACCATCCGTTTAAATCCCGCTGTTGTCAGCGGAAACGACGTGCTCACGGTGCGCGGGCTTACGAAGTCCTACGGCAGTCTTTCGCTCTTCTCCGATCTGGACATCGACATCAAGCGCGGCGAGCGCGTGGCGCTGATCGGGGACAATGGAACCGGTAAGACGACGATCCTGCGGATCCTGAACGGTCTGGAGACGCCGGATTGCGGTAAGATCGTGCTGGGCGCGAAGGTCGAGGTCGCTTACTACGACCAGGAGCACCACGTCCTGCATAACGAGAAGACTCTGTTCGACGAACTGTCCGACGCCTACCCGTCTATGACGAATACGCAGATCCGCAATGTGCTCGCGGCCTTCCTGTTCACGGGGGACGATGTTTTCAAGCGCATCGGCGATCTGTCCGGCGGCGAGCGCGGCCGTGTTTCGCTCGCGAAGCTCATGCTGACCAACGCGAACTTTCTGATCCTCGATGAGCCGACGAACCACCTCGACATTCTGTCGAAGGAGATCCTCGAGGATGCGCTCCTTAGCTACACCGGCACGGTATTCTACGTGTCCCACGACCGATATTTCATCAACAAGACCGCGACCCGCATTCTGGATCTGACCGGTCATACCGTAAAAAACTATCTGGGTAACTACGACTACTACCTGGAGAAGAAGGCGCAGGCCGCCCTGGCAGCATCAAACGCGACAAATGCGGCATTTTCCTCGTCGGCAGGTTCTTCCGCAGACAGTGACGGAAAACTCTCCTACGAGGCGGAGAAACGCCGTCAGGCCGCTCTGCGTAAGCAGAAGAACGATCTGGCCCGCTGCGAGGCGCGCATCGAGGAACTCGAGCGCAAAAACAACGAGATCGACGAACTGCTTACACAGGAAGACGTATTTACCAATGTGGCCCGTCTGATGGAGCTGCAAAAAGAAAAGCAGGCCGTGGAGGACGAACTGACGACCCTCTACGAAACCTGGGAAAGCCTTGTTTCAGACTGATCTCGGTCCGTCTGTCACATAGATACTTCTTTGCGAAAGGAGGAAACGGATAAATCAGGACAGGTCCTCAGATACGGGTCTGTCACGGACGGAGGGGGAGCGCCCTGCGTCTTGTATCAGCAGCGATGGGAAGCCGTGTTCCGGCGTGAGAGGATGCCAGTAAGCATCGACC
>ONPC01000095.1 GCA_900319565.1 uncultured Eubacteriales bacterium
AGGCGGGGAGTATCTCTGAAAAAAGGTCGCGGAACAGCAGGGGACAAGGAGTGAACACAACCATGAGATATGCAGATGGCTTCCGAACTGCGCAAAGCGTTAATGCTCAAAGTGGAGGATCGGTTGCTGCATAGCCTCGAACATTTTCTGCAGATACCCGACGCGAACTGCCTGCTAGTTTACGGTTACGTGGATCACGAACAGGCCCATGGATCAAAACTCGTCGGAACCAAGCTCAACGAACCCAACCAGGACTTCGGCTGCCATATAAACGAATTGGTGATGTTCAGTGTACGCCGGATGGGCAATGGAAAGGCCGTGTGCGTGGCAGAACTGGGGTGAAGAAGAAAGAAGAAAGGTTAAACTATAAAGGAGTTGATTATATGGGCATTGGTAAAAAGTTATTATCAATAGTTGCAAAAGATACTGCAATAGGCGCTGTAGCTGATATCTCAGCTGAAAAAACTCTTGATTTGTCTGAAAAAGCAAAGGATTTGGCTGAGAAACTTGAAGAAAGTTCAAAGCAGAAGCTTATTAATTCTTTTAAGGAGTCTCCGACGCATGCACATCTGGTTGTTAAGAGCCCTTTTTATGAGTTAAAAGAAAAGTATTTGGTTTGGGATGAAAACCTAGCTGAAAAGTACCACATCACGGGGAAATTAATATCATTAACGCATCATTTATCCGTATTTGATTTGGAAGGGAATAAACTGGCTTACATAAAGGAAAAACTGGTTGCCTTGAGATCCCCTATTTCACTTGACAGCAATCCGAAAGACTTTGTTATTGAAGTTGGCGGAAAAAAACTTGGAAAGATAAAAACAAAGGGAGCTTTACTGAAAAGGAAGTTTACGATTAGCTTTAATGACTGGGTAGTTGAAGGGGATATAATAGGGTTTAACTATACAGTTTTAAATGGAAAAGACATTGTAATGAAAGTGCACCAAAAGCTTCTTTCAACAACGGACACGTATATTTTGGATATCTATAATCCTGAGGATGAACTTATATGTTTAGTTATTGCCATTGTTATAGATGCGTCTACGATGACAAAAGGAAAGGAGCAGAGAAAGGTAATAAGCAAGGCAGCGAGAGAAGTTCGAAGAGATATTCGAAATAAAATGTGGTTGTAATATAAGGACTCTCCTTTTATGAATGGACAAGATCAACTAACGAAGGCTTATAATGTGAAAGGAAATATTTACACAAAGCTTGTGAATGTGATTAACATGATTTATGAACTATATTAGAATGAATAGAGACACAATTTATTAACAAGTGAACGGAGGAATTAATTATGGCAAAATTTACAGACAAAGCATAGGCGGCTGTTAATGTCGTTGGTAAAGGAGCTAAATCAGCAACTTCAAAAACAAAGGATACAGCCAAGAAAGTCGGTTCAGGGGTTAAAGGAACAGCTGAGAAGACAAAAAACGAGGTTGTTAAAGCGCTGGATCAGGATGGCGATGGAAGTATAGACAGTACAGATATTATTTTGATTTCGCTAAAGATGCCAGGGGTTCGGGTTGACCGAGAAAAGTTCTTACGCAAGGAACTTAAGAACCATTGCGATCCGGAGGTTATTGATTTAGCAATAGAACAAAACCCTGCAGCTGCTGGCATCGATCCGGTACTGATCGAAAAACTGGTCGACGATACAATAAAGTTTGAAAGAAATGCTGCATCAGGTATATCGGCAGCTTTGGGAATGCCCGGTGGGGTTGCTATGGTTGCAACGATTCCGGCTGATATCGCTCAGTACTATGGGTATTTGCTTAGAGCTGCTCAGAAGATGATGTATCTGTATGGATTTCCTGAACTGGAGATTTCGGAAGATGGACTCAATATTGATACAGCAACGATCAATAGCTTAACAATTTGCTTAGGTATCATGTATGGAATTGCGAATGCTAATATAGCAATTAAGGCTATGGCAAAAGCTTTGGCTACGGGTGTTGAGAAGGAATTATTAAAGAAAGCGTTAACGAAGGGAACGATATATCCGATCGTAAAATCGATTGCAAAGTGGTTTGGGGTACGAATGACCAAAAAGGCATTTGCTGGCTTCTTTAAAAAAGTAATCCCCGTGGCCGGGGGTATTATTGGAGGTGGCATCACATTTGCCTCGTTTAAGCCTTGCTGTAATAAATTGAGAGTAGCCCTCAAAGATACCAAGTTAAGTAATCCGAAATATCAGGAAAACGAGGAAGAGGAGAAACTGTATGAGGAAATTCGATCCGGAGTAGTCATTGATGTGGAACCTGATGAGTTGACGGATGTTTCTGATAATCCTCCTGAAATATCAGACGAAGAGGAAAGCGAATCCTGATATAATAGCCTGTATAAGATAGTCATTAACAGGGACAGGTGATTTGTAATTGCCTACCAACTAACATCAACAGGAGGCCTACAATGAATTGTAGATCATGTGGGGCTGAGTTGCCCTCAGGAAATGAAACGCATTGCCCGAAGTGCGGGGAGCCGTTGGATAGCGTGTCACTGAAGCAGCAGAAGTTATCGGAGTTCAGGCAGAAGATGTATCGCTGGATGCTGCTACTGTGTTCTGCTGAAGGACTGTTTTTGGTTGCGGCCTCGTTGTTTAGATCGTTTTTCACGATTAAAGCAAACCGCAATGACGGGATTTTTACCACCTTGCCGAAGGTGGATCGACTGGTTACGTTGACTGAAGCAGAGTTGATGGTCGATTTGTTCGTTATACTGACCATATGCTTTCTGGGTGCGGTGGTGATCTTCTTTGAGAAAAACAGCAGCGGTATACGACAGATCGTAGTAGGCGTACTGCTTCTTGTGGCCGGACTGGTCGTTTATCTTATTGATAAAGGAAAGGTCGAGCTGAATTTCGAGAAACAAATGAGGGAGGGTGGGCGCATTGCCCCGGGCCCCGGCTTCAACGTCTTTTTGTGTGGGGCGTGCTTGGTGATCGCATCAGGAATGGCGATGATGGTCCTCAATTACATTTATAAAAGACAAAAGAAGAAAAATGAGACTGTTTATAGCGATACGATTTAATAACAAGATCCTGGATGCGTTGACGCGCTACCGGGAGGAGCTCAAGAAGCAGGGCGTGACGGGGCGGTTTACCCCGCGGGAGAACATGCACCTCACGCTCGCATTTATCGGAGAGTATAATGATCCGGATGCGGTGCTGGAGGCGATGGAGCAGGTGGAGTTTAAGCAGGTGGAGATCCGCCTCGACGGTGTCGGCTGGTTTGGCGACCTGTTCTGGGTCGGGCTGAAGGAGAATCCACAGCTTACTGACTATGTTAAGAAGCTGCGACATCAACTGGCGGAGCGGGGCGTCCCGTTTGACCGGAAGAAGTTTTCGCCGCATATTACATTGATCCGAAAGTATTCAGACTCCGACGGCAGAAGGGGGGCGATCCCGAGCCCGCCGGGCGGAAGCATGATAGCGACGGAGGTGTCACTCATGCGGTCGGATCGCGGAAAGAACGGGATGATATATACCGAGGTCGGAAGCGTGGGACACCGGGGTTTATGCGAAGAATAGGAGAAAGGTGACGGAATATAATGATGTGAAATGGGAGCCGCTTTTCGGAGTCATAATGGTAGACCGGGTAGAAGAGGATCGTGTTCAGCTGAAGATTCGGATTGGAGTGAAAATTAAAGCACCGGAGATAATTTCGGATGGGTGTAGGTTTTTGAGGTGATCTTTCGTTAAGTAAACAGAAGTGGGACAGATCAGGGTCTGGCCTGCAGTTTGAGAAATGCAAAAATGCACTCAGGAGGAGAATGGATCATGAATAATCAGCAGAAACCATCCGGAAAAAAGGTGTTTTTGGCGTTGGGCCTTTTGGCCCTGGTCATAGTCGGTATCATTGTTTGTGTGCTCATATGGCCCAAGAATGCTACTTTGATAGATAACTCAGCCAGGAAACAGTGCATGCAAGTAGCTTCGCTGGCCAGTGATCTCGAGGAAGTGGTGAAAAATACTGAAAATACAACACAGCCTTCGATTGAGATGCCGGCCTCGGACATGATTCTGACAGTAACGACCGGCGTGACCCGGACGCGGCCTGAGCCTATGACTAAAATTTTTGAAGATCTGCAGATTGGAACTGTGGTGTTTTCAAAAGAGATGAAGGATTCCGTGGTAGGTTCCGGGGTAACAATACGTGATAATACAATTAATCCCGATGTAGGCAGGGGGGAAGTAACATATTATAAAAGAATTAAGGTCGTAGAGATCAAGGATGACAGGATATGGCTACATATCGAGAATGACACTCCGACACGAGTGCTTTATCTCCCGCCGGATGATGAAGTGATAAATATGTTCCCCCAAGAAGGATATTATCTCAATGAGCCCCAGGAGAAGATGATCGTTATTCGATGTGGAACCGAACAGAGTTTTTCTTTTGATTTTATTGCCCCGGATTTGACTTTTACCTTTAAACTGGAGAAAAAAGGAACCAAATCGAACGACAACTTGAGTGAAACACAGGAGTCTGAGCCAACCACGGGGTTGGAACCGGCCGGAAAAAAGAGGTTGACAGTTACGAAAGATTGGTGGTCAGGATGGGGCGTAGTAGGAATCGGCCATAATGAGACGAATGAGGATGGGGAGAATGTTTTTATTATGGATGAGGAGTTCAAACCGACGCCTCCCGACGTCACTGTTTTTGATGATGTTCAGGCTGGGACAGTGGTGCATAATTCATCGTTCGATGGAACTATTACAATTTCAAAAGTCGAAGATGATCGGATTTGGCTCAGTTTCGATAATAAGTCATTTAAAGCTAAAGGTTTAAGATACGATGAAAAGACTACGGAGATTGTGATCGAGTGTGGGGAGGTGAGAGAGCTTTATACTCCTACAATGGATGCAGGACTCCGTATATATTTCGAACTGGAGAGAGAGTAAAGTTTCGCAAATACATAAGTATAAACAAAGCCATACCGGTCAATAACGCCGGTATGGTTTTGTATTATTCAGTGCGATTAAGTCGTAATATTCTTGATGTTTGATCGGCTGTATGGTATGATAAACGTATAAGACTTGCGAGAAAAAACAATATACGAATAAGTGCGCGGTGGCGCCGTGAGATAAGGGGGTTTTTATGAATAAAACGAAATGCTGGTTTCTTTGGGCATCGGTTTCTATTTACTGATTATGGGAGGACTGCTGATCCTGGGATCCGGCGTGTTACTGGAGATAATGAATAAAAAATTGATGTAGGAGTAAAACAGACTTGAGTGATTCAACGATTAAGAGTATCAGAAATGCCGCCTTATATGTGGGGTGCATTGCTATAGTTTTTCGTATACTGGTGATGGTGCTTATATGGACCATGGGCACCTGGGGTGAATTTCGTCCATTTAATGGATCGGATGTGGCCGGGAATATCGCGCTTTTCCTCATTGCAATGGTAATCCCTGCTTTTTGTATCACGCCTTCGAAAAACAGGGCAGTATACGGGGGGATTCTGGCCGTGTTAGTGATGGGGATGCTTTTAGTGATCTGGAAACTCCATAGAGAGATCTTCATTGAGCAGTCGATTGACTATACGAGCATTGTAGATCCGGATCAGAGTGACATGGGCTTTATGATAAGTATTGCATACTATTTGATTCCGTTTGTGATCTGCTGCGTGATCGGGTGGCGTTTGAACCGAAAACCGCTATTCCTTTTGATTTGGGCCGGTCTACTGATCCTTTGTGATATTATTTTCGGCTCCTCTGGGGTGTTAGGAAAATATCTTCTAATTCTGACCCTTTCGAATTTTATTCTGATCATCTCCGCAGCGATCTCTTTGTATGTGCAAAAACAATCAAAAAACAGCAAGGGGGCTCTGACGCCTCCGGAGGATTACTGATTATGAATGAATTATTTCGCATGGACCGACAGAATTATGACCCGGATGGGCCGGTTTACGAGCGTCCGTCGTCACGAGGCATCATTCTGAAGGACGGGAAGGTGCTGGTCAATTATATTCGGAAATGGGACTGTTATGAGTTTCCGGGTGGCGGACTGGAGCCCGGTGAGACGCCGGAGCAGGCACTGGTGCGAGAGATTGCGGAGGAGACCGGGTGTGTGGTGCGGCCCGAGAGCATCGAGGAGTTCGGGGTCGTGATCCGCAGACAGCAGGACAGCATGGATCCGCAAGGTATCTTCGAACAGAAAAACTATTACTATTTGTGCGACATTGAGGACCGGGTCGTGGAGAGAAAACCGGACCCGCACGAAGTAGAGGAGGGAGCTGAACCTGTCTGGGTGGAAGCTCTGTCCCATATGGTATACAAAACGCGGAAGGCGTTCGAGCGTTACGGTGAGGCACACATGGAACGGGAGATGCGTGTCATGGATATGGCAGACCGTTTCCTGCGCCGGCGTAGCTACGAGAGGACCGAGGCAGCGGCGATCCGCGCGCTGGGGACGGTGGATTATACAGGCATGCTTCGCTTCGTGCAGGAGATGCTTGAGGATAAGCAGACCGAAGGCCTGGGCCATGTGGGCGTTCATAAACTGGAGTTCGGCTATACGCGCTATGAGCATACCAAACGTGTGCTGGGCTGGGCGAAACGCCTCTATGACGCGACGCCGGATAAAACGGGGCTGCGTTACGAGGACCTGATGATCGCGACCATTTTCCATGATGTCGGGCGAGCGACCAGTGACTCGCTCGGTGTCGATCATGCGACCGCCGGCGTTCCGATCACGCGGCAGTATCTTTTGGATTACGGCTTTTCGCAGGAACGGGCAGAATACATCGCGTCCCTGGTCGGAGCGCACTCCGATAAATTCCGCATGAAGGATCCGGCGACGGATCGCAATCTGGTCATGCTCATGGAGGCGGATCTGCTAGATGACATGGGGCTTTTGGGTCTCGTGATGGACACAATGATCGTTCGAGGACGGAATGAAAAAGCGAACTTTTACGACTGCTACGAGCATTTTCAGAGATACACACATGTGCAGCAGCACGACTGTCCGGTGGTGACGCCACAGGCGCGCGCCTTCTGGGAGGAAAAGACGGCAGCCGTGGACCGGTTCATGGAGCTGTACCGCAGGGATATCCTGATCGGCAGCGAAGACTACGAAGGATATCAGTAAAAACGAGTCCGGCTTTCGGCCGGGCTCGTTTTTTGTTCTGTTTCGGGATTCCTTCCCGAGTTGTTGACCTATTTTCTCTTTTTGGGCTCCGTTATCGCGTTGTTGGTCGTTCGGCTAATTAAAGTTTGCTTTTATCGCTGAAGTTAGCCGATCCCTTGCTTTTGAGACTGTTTCGCTGGCGTTCGGCTAACGAAAGCAAGAAATATGCCTATGAAATTAGCCGACCCCATGCTTTTGAGACTGCTTCGCCGGATGTTCGGCTAACGAAAGCAAGAAAAAAGTCAATGAAATTAGCCGATCCCTTGCTTTTGAGACAGTTTCGTCGGTCGTTCGGCTAACGAAAGCAAGAAAAATGTCTATGAAATTAGCCGCTGCATCATGTTATCGCTACCTTCGCCGACGAAACCAAGAGAATCCCCTCTTAGGGTTGACAAGACCGAAGTTCGCACGTATAATAAGTATAACAAATCATACAAATAGGAGGCATAGGTATGAAATTACCTAAGGGAAAATACGCGTGGACGGCGACGGTGGGCGAGAAGGGACAGATCGTTATTCCGAAGCAGGCCAGGGATATGTTTGATATTAAGCCGGGAGATACGGTTCTGCTCCTGGGAGATGAGAAGCAAGGGATCGCCATCCCGCCGCAGGGAGCGTTCACGAAGTTGTTCGGTATGGTGTTTGATAAGATAGATCCGGAGGAGAAATGAGAGTGTGGTATGCTCTTTTGATCGCGATGACGGGCGACATTCTGTTCGCGTGGTTGCTTCCGTTGTTCTACAAGGGTTACAGCAGCACTGAGATGTCGATCAGCGCCCTGGGAAACCCGCAGAGTCCAGTGCGTACTTTCTTCAATGTCTGGATGTTGATCGAAGGTGCGCTGTTTCTCGTGGCTTTGCCCGCGATATATAAGTTGTACAAGCCAGTGTCCGGAGGAATCACCTGGACACTGGTCGGGTCTGTGGCTGTTTTCGCCGTTGGGGCATGTATCTTTACTTGCTTCTTCAGCGTGAACGAATCAAAAGATGTGGTCACGACTGCCTCGAAGATTCACGGCGCCGGTTCGGTCGTGGGCTTCATGTTGTTCCTTTTCGTCCCCTTGCTCGTGGCTATTTTGTCGTTCAAAAACAGCGAAACGTCGGTGGGCGTCTTGAGCGTGATCAGTTTTATCGTAGCCTTTGTATTCTTCGTTCTGTTCGTCATGTTGGATAAACCGGAATTCAAGGGTACTTGGATCCACAATGAAGGACTGTGGCAGAGGCTGAACCTGATAATTATGTATTTGCCGCTCATTCTGGTGTCATTAAAACAGATCACAGGAAAAACATGATCATTCAAAGTAGGCTTTTTATGGACATCCGGCAACTTACCTTATATACTATATAGGGGGAAGTGGTTAAGGAATGGAGGATGAATTAGATGAATATCAAATCGATCCAATGTCCGTCCTGCGGCGGTAACCTGAATGTCGAAAACATTCACCAGTCGTTGTTCTATTGCCAGTACTGCGGTGCAGCGGTACAGCTGGAAACCAACCGAAATAAAGGCTACGACCTTGAGCACGGTCGACTGGATGCCCGTGCCGAGATGGCGGATACGATCCTTCATAGGATCGAAAAGATCAAACCCGAACTGATCCGTAACGGAAATGCGGACCATGACATAAAGAACTTGCCTCGTGTTATCGGTGAATACAAAGCAGATCTGAGTGAAAACCGGATCTACGGGACGAAGGATATGGTCATAAGGGGCTTTTTCAAGGGTCTGGGCGTGCTGTTTATCGGCGCTTTCTTCGTAGTTGCACTGAACAAAACGCTGCCGACGCCGCTCCATACTTTGCTCATGATCCTCGTCGGATTTGCGCCGATCTATATCCCGGCCATCGGCGTTTTCATTGTGACCAGGAGAAGTGCCGAGATCAAGTGGCAGATCGCACGTACGGAGGAACGGCTCGCGCAGGCACGTAGGGATTACGCCGAGTCGGAGGCCTATCTGGCCCAAAACGCCGAGATCGACATTCCGCCGCGTTTCCGCTCGGAGCCGGCACTCATCTATATGATGAAGGGCTTGAAGGCCAGAGAGTTCATTTCCCTGGATCAGGCGATCTTCCGCTGTGAAGAGGCCATGGCGCGAAACGAGGTACCTGACCTGTATTCCGAGTTGTGATCGCCAGATAGGGCGCTGTAGCCGCTGAGACCGGAAGGCCTTCGGTACCGACAGCGTAGAAAAAATAGATAGAATACTGCTTAAGGATGCAACCCGGGAAGGAATTCCCGAGGGTGCATCCTTTTTTTGATTCTTTTCTCGATTTTTTAAAATTCTACTGGGTAAAATCCGTACAACCTGCAACTAAAGGACAGATAATTGATTTTTCCTGCCGCTTCGGGGCAGGAGTACCGATGTTTTTCAGGAGGTATGGTTATGAAATATACGGATGATGAGGCGATCACCGAGATCGTCCGCAGAGGACGCGTCATCCGGGATCGGAGAAATTACGGCAGGCTGTGCGCGCTGGGCGGGCTGTCGGCCGGACTGGCGGTCGCATTGATCGTAGTCCTTCTGACCGGAGTAGGCTTCCGACTTAGGAATAAAGGAGAACCCGGCGGCGTGGCTGTGGTCGAAACGACTGTGGCGAGCCCCGGCGAGAGCAACACCGAAACGCCCGGAACGGAACACAATACACAGCCGGAGGAATATGCCAACGGAACGGAAAGTCAGGAAGATCTGGACGGAATGGTTCCGGGAGGAGCTATCCCCGGCGGAACGCCGAATGTCGGAAACGGTGATACGCCCGACGGACCTTCGGGACTGCCTCCGCAGATGCCACAGCAGGCCGAAAAGGTCTGGATCGACAAACCGTGGGAGTTGGAGGCAGCAGCCGCGTCCGTCCTGAAACTGGAGACATATGATGCGACGGGCCAGAGGATCTGCTCGGGCAGCGGTTTTATCGCATTTGACCGGCGTTTCCTGATCACCGCTCGCCATGTGGTAGTAAACATGGACCACCTGACAGCAACTATGGACTGGGGTGAAACGTTTGAAGTGCGTGAAGTCATCGCCGTGGATGCGGATCAGGATATCGCGATCTGCCGTATCCCCGAGGGTATAGAGATGGCGCCGCTGACGGTTTCGGATACGATCGTGACCCGGGGCGAAAAGGTTGCGGCCATCGGAAGCCAGTTCGGCGCGGTGAACCTGATCACGACCGGCATGCTCAGCGGTTACTGGACCTCGGGCGACATCGATCGGCTCCTGTTCACGGCTCCGGTCGCAAGCGGGAGCAGCGGCGGCCCGGTGTTTAACAGCCGCGGAGAGGTCATCGGTGTAGTCAGCGGGACCTATGACGGCGGACAGAATTTGAATTTTGCAGTACCGATTCAAAGGGTATATACACTGATAGAAAGTGAAATGGAGGTTAATGAAGAATGAAATCGATGCGCACACGAATTATTATTGCTTCGGCAGTGACGGTGGCGGCAGTGATCGGTATCATCCTGTTCGTCGTTTTGGGCAAACAGAAACCGGTCAGTGATCCTTCGGATCCGTCGAAAGCATCGGATGTGGCACACGCCACAGAGGCTACGGAGGCGACGAAGCCGGACGGCCCCGGAGATGATAACGGAGCTTACCTGGTTCGTTTTGAACTCCCCGAATCCGCGACCGAAGCGGATCAGAAGAACACCTTCCTGCCGGAGCAGGTGAAGGTTCCCGAAGGAACGAAGATCGGTGATCTGGCTCTGGCCAGCCGTGACCGAGCCATGTTCCTGAGCTGGACCTATGATGCTGCCGGTACGAAGCGTGCGAATTCGGATGATGTGATCACGAAGGACATTACCCTGTATCCCGCATTTGCCGCGAACGAAGGCATGGCAGGCGTGAAGGGTGACACCTTTGTAGCGAAGCAGAATGTTCCGCAGGATTTCGCGATCGAACTGGTTTCGTACGGTCTGTCCAGGGAAGATGTCCTGAAGAAGGTCACGACGATCAATTCGAGCTTAGCGGGTGCACCGGTCGACTACGAACTGCGTTCCCTGCGTGAGGAAGAAGAACTGAAGTGGCTGCTGGATCTGGGGCTGAATATTGAGACCGCAAAGGCGGTCTGGTCCTGCGTGGAAAAAAGCGAAAGCAGTGCGCAGGATGCGGAGCAGCCTTCCTTGAAGGACCTTCTTAAGGAACTTTCGGCCGATAAGAGTAAGACATATATCGACCTTCCGGAAGACGCGGTCGTTATCATTCTGAACCATTTCGGCCTGGAGACCTACATGGACAGAGATACACAGCAGTTCCTGGAGCTGGACGAATCGGCCTACGAATTGCTGCGTTCGATGAATATTGATTTTGCGACCACGACGGAAGCGGAACTGCTGGAGCGTTACGGACTCTCGGCGGACGACAGTCTGGAGCGTGTATGGCGTGAAGAGTTCAACCTGAACGTGGACCAGGTGCTGCTCCTGGAAGACCTGCTCTACGGTAAGAAGGAGATCCGTGGTGACCACTGGATCCTGACACCGGCATCCGGTGCCTGGGAGACCGGTACCCTGTACTCTGTAAGTATCAATGATACATCGAAGCTGCGTTTCGTTTACGACGGAGAGGTTACCGCGGCGGAAGTTTTTGAGTACAATTTTACCATACCGCATAAGGAAGTCAATAATGTCACTATCGACGAGCGTGTGATCCACGTGCAGGCGACGGAGGTCGAAGGTGTTGAGTTCCGTGGCGTCCTGAACGTCGAGACCGACGAGAACGGGAATGTAAAGGCCAATGAGAACACCGGTAAGGGCGTAATGACCTATAAGGGCTCGGAGAAGCTCGGCGTGGGCAGTGTAGTTGCGATCCATAAGGGCAGCTACGACGCGAAGACCGGCCTGAAGTTCGGTGAAGGTGATGTTGCCTATGTTAAGATCCTGGAGGTAAAGGACGATAAGACCTTTGCATACGAATATGCCGGCTTGGAAAACATCCTGGCTATGGAAAATGTGATCCCGATCCGTGACAACGGTTCCCAAAACGGCACCGTTACGGTCGAGAACTCCCAGCTGAATTTTGAAAAAGAAGTATATCGTGAATATGGCCTCGATGCGACCACGATCATCAAGGTCGGAGACCTCATTGAGTTCTATACAGGCACCTTCGGCGCCGCGGACTATAAGGTGACCGGATACGGAAGAATCACGAGCATCGCGGAGGACGAACTTTCGGAAAAAGACGCGAACCATCATACGACCTTTACGTATGAGGCGGTTTCCGAGGATAAACTGAATGGAACCGAGGTCATGCTCGAGACGAAGCTGCCCGAAGTCGAAATGGTCATGAACGATATCGACAGCAAGCGAATCGAAGAGCAGATGAAGCAGCAGATCGAGGAAAGCGGTATCGTCGATGAGACGACCGAACTGTTTATGTCTCTCCTGACCGGCGATGAGCTCGATTTTGCTTCGTTGGAGCATGGCGATGAACTGAAGAACATGATCATCCGCACCAACGGCCAGGATATGACGCTGGAGGATCTGCGTCTGCTGGCGGACGATGCGAGCGTGGTGACGGTCAGTGATATCGGCTTCAGCTGCACGTTCGATTATAAGCTGTCCCACTTCAAAGATAAAAAGGGATTGCGCGCGGAGGCAGCGGTCACATTGACCATCTCCGTGAAGATCGGCGACGCGGGTACGTTGGAGATCCAGCCTGCGATCATTCTGGAGCAGGAAGTCCTGCTGACACCTTCCGTACATGTTAAGAGAAACGTTTACAGAGGACGTACTTCCAGCCTGTACATCGAAGCAGGTCTGGATGCCGGCACCTATACCGGTTTCGGCGTAGTCGTTACCGCGAAGACGAAGAATTCTCCGAATCCGAAGGCGGGGCAGGACTGGAACGAGATGGTCGGCAACTTCCTGGATAACGGCGACATGAGTTCTCTGGATGCGCGTACGAAAGCAGCGAAGCTCCTGATCAAAGGCGGAGACATTCTGAAGAAAGCTTCGGATAAAGAGAAGAATAAAGGAAACGGCCATGGATGGAACACGACACTAAATGGCGATAATAACAGTAATAACAATGACAACGGAAGCAAGAAACCTCAGAGCCAGGAGTTCACGTCTCCGGGTATCGGAGGCGACCTGCCTACAAAGTATGCGAACATGCTGTCGAATGACGCAAAGTATATCAAACTCGTGGATGTGGACATGGGAAGCTTTGATATTCCCATTGACCCGGCAGGTATCATCCACGTCGGCATGAAGATCAACTTCAATGTGTCCATGAAGATCAATGCGATGATCGGAGCCGGCGTCAGCTATGAAAACGCGAAACATTATTCCTATGCATTCCTGGCGAAGATCTGGGGCGGCGGTCCCGAACTGAACGGCAACCAGGTGGGTTCCAACCCTCTGGGTTCGGATGTAAAGGAACTGGCCAATGAGTTCCGTGCCGATTTCTATGCATTCGGTATGATCGGACTGCGTGCCGGTGTCAGCCTGGATCTGCGTGTCGGTATCTTCAGTACCGATCTCGATTCGGTCGGCGTAGTTGCATCGGCCGGCGCTTATGCCGAACTCTACGGCTTCCTGTACGTGTCTTATGTTAAGACAGGCAGTGAGCCCGCGAAGTTTGATGCCTGCGGTTCCCTGTATTTTGAGATGGGTATCTACACCGATATCAGTGTGAAGGTGCAGGTAGCGTTCGGAGCGGCTTCGAAGAGCTGGAGTTTGTATAACTCGAAGACACCGCTGCTGAAGCTGGGGTGTGAGCATTTCCCGCTGGATTATGTGACGCCTGTGAACGATCCGAAACTGTCGGTGGAGATTCCGAACGGTCAGAATACGGTGAAGATCGACGACTCGATCTTTAAGATGAAACTGATGGCGCTCAATAGTGGTAAGGTTTCCGAGAAAAATATGGACTCCAAGAAGGTCATCACAGATGGAGCCAAATCTTATACGGCGACTATCATCACGGGAAACGACGGAGACCAAACCAACGGCCTGATCCTGGCTACGGAGCGTTCCTGGTCGCAGAATCACGAGGAAAATTTTACGGTCGAATGTTTCGATCTGACCGAAAAGAATGGTAAGACCGTACCCGGCGCATCTTCGTTCCAGTACCTGCCGGGCACAAACGAGATCTACGTTTGCCCGCTGGATGCCACGAAGAACGAACTCTACGGAAAGGTCGTATTCACCTATAAGAACCATGCCTTCGGTTTCAACACCGATCCGATGCAGCGCACCGTATACGTTCACTGGAAGGGCACGAAGAAGACGGCCAGACTGGAATACTATGTACAGAAGAATTACAATGACGGCAATGATATTCGTGACTGGGAGATGGTTGGAACCGGTTCGGTCAGTGGTTACGAAGGCGTAAGATGCTACGTAGACATTACCCCTGCGTTCTGTGAGCAGACCTTCCCGGGCTATCGGCTCATTCACCTCGGCTTCCCGGATGAAAAGGAACTCGAAGACCTTTATACGAAGGCAGCGGAAGAAGAGCATTCCACATATTTAACTTACAATGCCAGATCGAATGATTATCTGGTAGATAAGACAGATGCGAATGATAAGGCGGCGAAAGAAGCCTTTAAGGTATGGGATCTGGCATACACGAAGGCACGGTATTACAGTTCACTGTATTGGGATTATTACAGGAATAACGAAGAAGCGATCGCAAAACAAAACGGTAAGACTTACTTCACGCTGCGCGGCAATGATACGGTCATTCAGGTGCATTTCCTGAAGATCGATGTGCCTTCGCTCTGGATCGCCCTGGATCCTCAGACGGATCAGGTCATTCGTTGTGACGGAACCGACGACAGATACTTTAATATCGCTACGAAGGCGGGCAATTATACCACGTCGCGTTTCACCTTTATGCTGAAGAACCAGAATATGGTGGATTATATCCCCGAGGCGATTCAGAACTATCGCAACGATGATTACACCATCGAGTGGTATTATGTCAACAGCACAGCCCCGATCTATTACAGATCTACGCATCAGGAGAACCTGGTTCGTCTGGCTTATGATACCGTAACGAAACTCAGAAACGGGGATCGCAGCGGCCTGACACCTGTGAAGGCGGATACGAAGATCGACTCGGATGTGCTCGTGATCGGTGTTCTGACCGGTAAGGAAGTCAAACTCCACTGGATGGACGGACAGAATGAGATCGACACGACGACGCAGCGCATTTCGGAGAAGATCGAGATCACGAAGAAGACACCGTCGAAGGACGGATGTACATTTACCGGTTGGGTTCTGGAGGACGGAAGTGAAGTGAACGGCGATGTCCACGTTCCGGGCGAGATCTATATCCATGCGACCTATGAAGGTCAGGAGCGTAAGGTCATCTGGATCACGGATGCAGGAAAGCGGGCCGAGAGCACGATCCGCGTCAACGAAAGCATTTACCAGAATGTTCCCGAAGGATTAGCCGAAGAAGGATATACGCTGGCTTGGCGTACTTCGAAGGATGATCTTAAGACCGAACTGGGTATAAATGCATTGATGGAGAATAAGGACGGTCTGACGCTTTACGGCAGAAAGACGCTCGGTTTCTCTACCATGAGCTGGTATTATGGCGGTAAAGAACATGCTGTTTACTGTGAGATCGGTACCAAGCCCGTACGTCCGGAACTTCCGGCGAAGGAAGGCCTGGATCTGGTATGGAAACTGGAAGACGGTACGGTCATGCAGGAAGATTTCATCATGCCTCGCAGCAATGTCAGAGCGGATGAGTGGTGGCATGAACACAAGTGGGCTGCGGATGCCGGAAGATCGGAACCGACCTGTTCGACACCGGGCCGCCAGGGTAAGGTATGTACCGTTTGCGGACTGATCGACAACGGAACTGAGATACCGATCGATCCGAATGCACATAAGTGGGTTGAATTTGTAGACTCAGAATCCACCTGTGCGACCCATGGTATCGTTAAAAGGCGTTGCGATTACTGTGGTAAGGTCGATGAGACATTTGAGAGAAAACTGGATCTGGATCCCGATAACCATACCGGTAACACGGAACTGCGCGGTGTCGTAGAACCGAACTGTGTCGGTGGATACTCCGGCGATGTACACTGTAAGGATTGCGGCGCCCTGTTGGAGACCGGACACGACCTCAAGCCGAGCGGTAAGCACGGAACCACACATCTGGAGGGAGTGAAAGCTTCCACCTGTACGGAATACGGATACAGCGGCGACGAGATCTGCGATGTTTGCGGTCGACGTGTAAAATACGGTTCTACGATCGCAAGGTTGCCTCATGTAGGTGTTCTGGATCCTTCACGAGAAGTAAAGGCGACCTGTACCACGCACGGTAAAGTCGTATGGAAGTGCGAGAATTGCGACTATTCCTGGGAAGTAGATCTGGGAACCATCGAGGATCGTCACACCTGGGATGAAGGTAAAGTCATCTCGAAGAGAGATTGCGTAACCGATGGTGTTGTACGCTTCACCTGTAAGGAATGCGGCAAGTATTTTGAAAACGTCGAAAAAGCGATCGGTTCGCACGATTTCGAATTCGATCATCATGAAAAGACCCCCGGTTGTGAGACGGATGGCTTAGATATTTACAAGTGTTCTGTTTGCGGACAGACGAAGGAAGAAGTGGTAAAGGCTGCCGGATCACACGACTGGCAGAAGTGGGAGCTGACACAGGAGGGCACATGCACGAAGCCCGGTGTTCGCACATACACTTGCTCCGTATGCGGCGAAACAAAGGAAGTCGAGACCGAGAAGAACCCGAATAATCATTTGCATTACTCGGATTTCGAAGTTGTGACGAAACCCGGATGTGAGACCCGCGGAAGACAGAGACGCCAGTGCTTAGATTGTAAGCAGTACTTCTACGAGGATCTGGCTCCGATCGGACATGCTTACGGCGAGCCGACCTACACATGGTCCGCTGACAACAGCAGCGTAACGGCAAAACGTATCTGTAAGAACGACAGTTCTCATGTGGAGACCGAGACCGTGAAGACGACTTCGGCAGTCACGAAGAACCCGACGCTGAATGAGATGGGTCAGACGACCTACACCGCGACGTTTACGAATGCGGCATTTACAGCGCAGACGAAGACGCTCACGAACATCGAGAAACTGAATCCGAACTGGACCGAGCCGACCTACACCTGGTCCGCGGATAACTCGAAGGTAACTGCAACACGTACCAGCCGCACGGATACTTCCGTATCTGAGACGGAGACGGTGAATTCTGTGGCTTCTGCTACAGCTCAGGTAACGTGCACAACCGACGGTGAGACTACATTTACCGCAACGTTCACGAACCCTGCATTTGCAAAGCAGACGAAGAAGGTCACGACGCCGGCACTCGGACACGACTGGAAACTGAAGAGCACCGTGCCCGCAGAGCCGGTAATTAACGGAGAAGATGTATGTACCGACTGGAAGGTGGGAAATAACCATTATGAGTGTTCCCGTTGCCATGAAACGAAGGATGAGGTTATTAAGGTTTCGCTCGCTGTCGGAAATGCGGCCGGTGAGGAAGAAGCCGATATGATCGGAGAGACATTGCTCGTTGTCGATATTCCTTTGGTTCTGAAGCATTATGGAGGCTCGGAGGGTTATACGGCAGCGCAGTATTTCTCGGATAATCTGTCTACGTTCGGTCAGGTCGTAGAGCATTGGATGCAGGTAGTGCCTTACACCGAGGCGACCCGTGGATGGTACCGCTGGTGGGATAACCAGAACGAGGAGATGGAGATTCTGCGAGGTGCGTTGATGCAGTATGAGCTGGAAGGAACCGTTAAGTTCAAAGACAGCAAACTCGCGAACTCGAAGGTCGCTGACTATAAGGGCGACAGTGTAGATGTTGTCTTCACGTTTATTCCGAAGTTCACGGATACCTTTGAAACTACGGAAATGACCGTAAGATTTGTATTTAAAAAATGATCGGCTGAGTAGGGCATGGGCCGCATGTCAGCCGTGAGAAGAGAGGGACCCGCGAAAAACGAGGATCGTTTTTCGCGGGTCCTTCTTTTTGTTTGTATGTTGTTTTACATCCCCGGTGTAATGTGAGTTATTTGCGCCTTTCGTCCGCTTAATCCGCGTTTGCCCAGATGTTTCGCGGACATGCCGTTTAACCTCGGCTTGATATTGATGATTCCGCAGAAATATGTTAGAATTATAGAGGATGATACGGAAGGGAAATGAAACTTAAAAATCGGTGAAAAAAGAGGCAGCATATGAACAGAGAGGGTTTCAGTATTTTAGATTTATACGGTGAGGACCACGCGGCAGAGGCGAACGATACGATCCATCAGGACCTGAACCTGACGCAGGTGGTCGACCATATGGCGGCCCGCTTCGGTCGTGGTGTACGAAATTTTTATAAATATATGCCGGAGGATATGCAGGAAGTATTATACCGTCGGGCTGTTTATTCGGATGTGAAAAACGAGGCGGTACGGCAGGCGCTTTTGAGCTTTACCGCGAAACTGTCCGAACTGGAGCAGCTGCGTAAAGATAAAGACAAAGTGCAGAACAGCATGCAGAAGAATATTTGGGAGATCCGCGAGGCGGCCTTTTACTGTGACATGTATGCCGCTTTGGAGCGTGAACTGTCGGCGGCGCAGCCCGAATCGGAAGGCCTGAAGGATCTTCTGCAGCTTTTGGAGGAGATCCTGTCGGAGGAACTGTTTCAAAAGACCATGGAGGAGACCGGTCAGATCCTGAAGGAGATCCGTGAGATCCGTTTCCTGATCACCTATGACCGGGACCGCCTCAGCGTGACTCTCGGGGAACTGCCCGGTGAGGGTGCTTACGAGGAGTGGATCAGCCGGGCGGAAGAAAAGGATGTTACGGCCATGCCCAGTCCGTATGGAGCGGAGATCCCCCTGTGCGACCTGGAACTGGAATGCTTAAATGAACTGGAGGATAAAAAACCGCAGTTGTTTAAGTCAATCCGCAAATCGAAGATCCAGGCAGAGCCGCTGCAGCTTTCCGTGTTAAAACGGTTTGAGAGGGAGATATTATTCTATCTGGCGTATGTGACGCTGCAGCAGGAGATGACTGCGGCGGGATTTGATTTCTGTACGCCGAAGCTCACAGAGGGCAGAAAAACAGAGGCCGAAGGACTGTATGATCTGGCACTGGCACTGACCTCGCTGAAAGACGGCCGTGTCGTGGTCAGCAACGATTTTCAGTATAAGACGGGTGAAAAGTTCTTCGTCCTGACCGGACCGAACCAAGGCGGTAAGACGACGTTCGCCCGGAGCTTGGGGCAGCTGGTCTTCCTGACGAAGATGGGCCTGGATGTGCCGGCGCGCACGGCAACGGTTCCCTGTTTTTCGGGGCTCATGACGCATTTCTCCGTGGAGGAAAGTGTGGAGACCGGCCGCGGTAAGCTTATGGAAGAACTGGTGCGGCTGGCTCCGATGATGAAGATCAACAAGAAGGGCTCTTTCGTGGTCATAAATGAGCTTTTTACCACGGCGGCGAACTATGACGCACAGATCATGGGAAAACGCGTTCTGGAGCATTTTACGGCGATGGACTGTATGGGCATCTATGTGACGCATCTGAAAGAATTGACCGATGAAAAAGACGGAATCGTGAGCCTTAGGGCCATGCTGGATGAAAACGGCCGCCAGACCTTTAAGATCCAGCGCGGACAGGCGGATGACATCCCCTGCGCCGAAAACCAGGTCAATAAGTACAGGCTGTCCTATGAGCAGCTGAAGGAGCGCCTATGAAAGTTTGTTTGTTATATAAGGACCGGGAGCCCGGCCGGGAGGAGACCTACCACGATCCGGACAGCATCATCCAGGATCTGGGACTGAAGTCCCTGTTTTTGCTTGCGGCAAAAGAAGTGGTCTACGATAAAGGCGAGGTCAAAAAGCTGGAGAAGCAGGATTCGTTTTTGATGGATACGCTGCAGAATGTCATGATGGTCCCTCTGAAGACAAAGGAGGAGATCGCGTTTCGGCAGGAGGTCCTGAAGGACTGCTTAAACGCCCCGGAGCTGATCCGTGAACTGTATCAGATCAGTTCGAAGGTCCAGCAGAAGGCGGACGACGGTCAGGGCGCAGCGTCGAAACGGACGGGCAGCCCGATCATGAACCTGATCTCGGATATCGAAAGAGTGCAGCGCGTTTGCGACGCATTGGCCCGGATCCGGGACATGATGCTTACACGTGAGACGCTGCAGTCCGAGGGCTTTCTGACGTTTCGCGACACGCTGGCGCAGGCTTTCACGAAGGAACGCGAGCAAAACATCCGGAAGCTTCTGGAGGACATTTCGTTCTATACGGATCGCGTGCAGGTAAAAGAGGATGAACGGCAGATGCTGGTACGGCCGCGCTTCGTGATGGAGTGCTCGTTGACGGACGGGTTGAAGCTGGGCCCCATGAAGATCGAGGAGGTTTCTTCGCAGAGCACGAAGTACCATCGCCGCGGCGGCAAACTGGAGAAACTCCAGAGGTTCATGGAGAGCCGCATCCCGGATTCTTTTTCCACGATCGAAGACCGCGAAGTTCAGCAGCAGGTTCTGGCGCTCGAGTTTGAGACAGTCAGCTATCTGATGCGTAAACTAAAGGATTTCCGCGATGAGTTCAAGTTTTTCTTCGACCGGCTGAAGACGCAGTCCGCGTTTTACTTAAGCGCGGTACAACTGCGTGAACATATGAAGCGCTTTGACATGGAATGCTGCTTCCCGGAAGTTTGTGACCGCAAGGATCTGATGTTCTCGGATCTGAAGGAGTTCGTCATGGCGATCGAGCAGCGGGTGTATGTCATCGGAAACACCTGTTCGCTGCAGAATAAGGATCTGCTGATCGTCACCGGAGCGAACCAGGGCGGAAAATCCACCTTCCTGCGCAGCATCGGCATCGCGCTCGTCATGATGCAGTGCGGCCTGCCTGTGACAGCACGTGAATTTAAGAGCGGGATATTCCCGCGGTTGTTCGTGCATTTCACCCGTCGTGAGGACAGTGCCATGAACAGCGGACGTCTCGATGAGGAACTGAGCCGGATGAATGATATCGTCGAACACATCGGCGACGGCTCTATGGTTCTTCTGAACGAGTCATTTGCCACGACCACCGAGAAAGAGGGCGGTTTGATCGCCTACGATATCATTCGGGCGCTGAATGAGGCCGGCGTGCACATCCTGACGGTGACGCACCTGCTTTCGTTTGCGAAGCGCGTCTTTGAGGAGACGAAGGACGATCCCGATTCCGGTGTGGCGTTCCTGTGCGCAGAACGTAAGGAAGACGGCAGCCGGACGTACCACATGATCCCGGGAAGTCCGGAGTTTACGAGTTTCGGTCTGGATCTGTATGAGAGGATCGTGGAAGGGAACGAGAGTTAAGATCATTCAGCGGTACATTGGGGGAGAACAATGTTTTTGATTATGGAGGCAATAGCATGATCGTTGCTTACTACCAGATACTTTTAGCGATTTCAATACTCCTTACGCTTTTTTACATCATGACGTGGCATAAGCATTTCGATGTTCACGTTACGCTGATCTTCACGCTGATGCCCATTGCCATTTTGGGCAATGTCCTGACGGCGAATTCAAAAACGCTCGGCGAAGCAATCCTGTCGAATAAGATCGTCTATTTCGGCGGCACCTTCCTGATGCTTATGATCACGCTGGCGATCCTCAATTTGTGCGCCATCAAGGTGCCGAACTGGCTGCGCATCCTGATGTTCGTGGCCAGTACGTTCGTGTTTTTGTGTGCGCTTACCGTGGGACACAACGAATGGTTCTACAAAAGCTGTGAGTTCGTTATTGATAACGGTGCGGGACGCCTGACCGGGAAACATTACGGACCGTTGCACGCCGTCTATGTCGCGCTGATTCTGTCGTATTTCGGGATCGGATTTGCGGCCATGCTTTACAGTGCGGTCAAAAAGAAACAGGTGTCGAATAAGATCATCCTGCTCATGTTTATTCCCGAACTGGTCGCGGTCGTCGTATTCTACGGAGCGCGCCAGATCATTACCGATAAGATCGAACTTCTGCCTGCGGCTTACGTTTTTGCGCAGATCATGTACCTGATCATTATCCACCAGGTGTGCCTGTACGACATCACGGACACGGGCATCGACACGATGGTCCAAAACGGCGACAAAGGCTTCATCTCGTTTGACTTTAAGCATCGGTATCTGGGCGGTAACGAGACCGCTCTTAAGATATTCCCGGAGCTCAACGATGTGAAGGTGGATCGTGTCCTTCCGGAGAACAAACAGATCTCTGAACTGGTCCGCCGCTGGCTGGAAACCTTTGAAAACGACAATACGCAGAACAGTTTCCGCTATCGAAGCGGCGATAACACATATCTGGTTACGCTGACGCATCTCTATGACGGAAAGCGGAAGGGCGGCTACCAGTTTTTCCTGACCGACGACTCGAAGCGCCAGAAATACGTGGAACTGCTGAATAACTTTAATATGCGCCTGAAGGAACAGGTCGCCGAGAAGACGCAGCACATCGTGGAAATGCACGAGAAACTGGTCCTGGGCATGGCGACCATGGTTGAAAGTCGGGACAATTCCACCGGCGGCCACATTCGCCGTACCAGCGAGGGTGTGCGCATACTGACGGACGAGATCCGGAAAGACAACACGCTGCACCTGACCGATGAATTCATACGTAATGTTATCAAAGCCGCGCCCATGCATGACCTGGGAAAGATCGCGGTCGATGATGTCATCCTTCGTAAGCCCGGCCGTTTCGAGCCATGGGAGTTCGAAAAGATGAAGGCCCATGCAAAGGAGGGCGCACGTATTGTCCATGCGATCCTGGAAGGCACGGATGACGTGGAATTCCACGAGATCGCGGAAAATGTCGCGCACTATCACCACGAGCGTTGGGATGGTTCCGGCTATCCCGAGGGTCTGAAGGGAGAGGAGATCCCGATGGAGGCGCGGATCATGGCCATCGCCGATGTGTACGATGCCTTGGTCAGCAAACGCGTCTACAAAGACAGTATGCCGTTCGATAAGGCAGATGCAATTATCATGGAGGGCATGGGAACGCAGTTCGATCCGAACCTGAAGCGTTTTTACGAGGCGGCGCGTCCGCGTCTGGAAGCGTATTACAGTGAGCAGGAGGCGGTGCCCGATGGTTCCGGCCTGACGGATGAAGGCGGTATGTGTAAGAAGCATTGACCGAAGAAAAGAAAAAAATCCAAAAAAGGTATTGACATCCCGAATCGGGGATGCTAGAATAACGGTGTTACGTAACTGTGTTATGTAGCACCGCTTTTTTGCAGCAACAGACCGACGTTCCTTTGGACCTGGGTCTGCAGCCGGGATATATGAGGGGCCAATATGAAAAAAGACGTAGAATACGAAAAGCGAACGCTTCTGCTCGAAGCAGCGAAACAGGAGTTCATGGCGAAGGGTTATAACAAAGCCTCCTTACGCAGTATCTGCGCGAAGGCCGGCGTTACGACCGGGGCGCTGTATTTTTTCTTTGAGGGTAAGGCGGAACTCTTTTCGGCGATCGTCAACGAACCGATCCTGGGGTTCAAAAAGATCTTGGTAGAACATTTCAAGGAAGATCGGGAGTATGCGATGCGTAAGGGCGCATTCGACGAAGCCGACATGGATCATTCCGATTTCAGTGACATGTTGGTCGAATACATTTACAGGCATTACGACAGCTTCATGCTTCTGATCACGGCGTCGGAGAATACGGTCTATGAGAACTACGTCGATGAATTCGTGACTATGATCGAAAAGTCTGTGCCTGACATGCTGGCATGGATGCAGGGATACGTGTATGACGAATACATGGGTCACTGGATGTCCCACATTACGGTGGATGCATTTCTCCAGGTGGTAAAGCATGAGACCGACGTGGAAATGGCAAAGAAAAAACTCAGAAAGATCCTGAACTATCTGATCCGCGGTTGGATGGAACTGGTTCTTGAAAAACAATAAGGACCATACATACTGTCATTCTTGCGATCCTTCGCGAGGGTGGCAGTAAAAAAATAACAATCACATAACATTGTTATGTAAAATTGAAAGGAGTTTCAAAATGTATTTGGAAGTTAAGAATGTGAAGAAGAGTTATGGCCAGGATGGCAGTTACATCCAGGTGCTTAAGGGCGTGAATACGTCCGTGGAAAAAGGGCAGATGTGCGTGATCCAGGGGACCAGCGGCTCCGGAAAGTCGACCCTGCTCAACTGCATCGGAGGTTTGGACACGATGGATTCGGGTTCCGTGATCGTGGACGGAAAGGAGATCTTCGGGCTCAGTCCGAAGAAACTGTCGGATTACCGGCGTGAGAGTCTGGGTTTCATTTTCCAGTTTTACAACCTGGTGCCGAACCTGACGGTGCGTGAGAACATCCGCATCTGCGAATACATTTCGCAGGATCCTCTCGACATGGACGAACTTCTGGATACGCTGGGGTTGACCGAGCATCAGAATAAATTCCCTTCGCAGCTGTCAGGCGGCCAGCAGCAGCGCTGCGCCATCGCGCGGGCCCTGATCAAAAATCCGAAGCTTCTGCTTTGTGATGAGCCCACGGGCGCCCTCGATTCGAAAACTTCCCGCGACATCCTGATGCTTCTGGAGAAGATCAACGAAAAATACAACACGACCATGCTGATCGTCACACACAACAATTCGATCAAGAACATGGTACATAAAGTTATCTATCTGAAGGACGGATCGATCACGAAGGATTATGAGAATGAGACACGGGTGCCTGCATCACAGCTGGAAGACCTGTAAGAATGAGTGGAGTGTGCAATGAACAGAGTATTAAATAAAAGGATCCTGCGGGATCTGAGAGCCAATATAGGGCGATATATCGCGTTGATGCTGATGATCATCCTCGGTATCTACCTCGTGGTCAGCATCGTCGGAAGTGCGGAGATGGTGATCCAAGGCACCGATAACGCAAAGAGCGAGAACCTGGTGGAAGACGGTGAGTTTTCGATGTTTCAACCTCTTTCCTCGGAAGATCTGGAAATGCTGGCTAAGCGAGGCACCGTGATCGAACAGATGTTCAGTTTTGATAAAACGTTGGAGGACGGAAGCGAGGTTCGTATATTCAAGATTCGTGAGAATGTGAACCGTGTTGCACTCGATGAGGGGGCAATGCCGCAGAAAACCAGATCGATTGATACGACCGAAGCAGTGATCGAGAAGAATTATGCACGTGTTCACGAAATCAAACTTGGGGATACCCTTCGCCTCGGCGACCGTGAGGTTACCATCGTCGGGATCGGTTCCGCGCCGGATTACGACGCGGCACTGAAGACATTTTCCAGTCCGGCCGTCGACTCCGAAAACTTCGGACTGCTGTTTGTGACGGCAGAGACATATGAAAAGATACTGGCTTCCGAGCAGAAAACGGAGGATTACACGTACGCGTTCCGACTCGGGGATGAAAGCTTTGAGGAACTGAAGGAGAAGATTAAAAACACAGGTGTACTGACCGGCTTTATCAAAGCGGATGAAAATCAGCGGATCGCGGCGGCATCGGGCGATGTGGTCATGGATCAGAAGGTCGGACTGGTGGCCGGCGTGATCGTCCTGATCCTGTTCGCCTACGTGATATCGGTGTTTGTGGTCCACCAGATCGAGAGGGAGCAGAGCGTGATCGGCGCCCTGTATTCCATGGGAGTAAAGCGGGGGGACCTGCTGCGGCATTATGTGAAACTTCCGACCATTCTGGCCTTTATAGCAGGCTGCATCGGCTGTGTTCTCGCATTCAGTTCGATCGGTGTGGATGTGCGCGTGGAAAATACATACCGCTATTTTTCCATTCCCAATTTCGACAAGGTCTACCCGCTGTACCTGATCATCTACGCGGTCGTACTTCCGCCGGTCATCTGCCTGATCGTAAACATCCTGACGATCAAAGGGAAGCTCTCCCAAACGGCGCTGTCACTGCTTCGAAATGAGCAGAACTACGGCAAGCAAAAGATGTTTGACCTGAAGATCAAGAGTTTCACGCGCCTGTTCGCGGTGCGGCAGCTTCTGCGTGAGTCGCGGTCGGCGATCATCCTCCTGATGGGAATGCTCATAACCATGATGGTCCTGATCCTGGGCATCAACACCTATGTATTATGTTCACATGTGCGCGATGGAAATGTTGAGGACACACGCTATCAATACATGTATTTGCTGAAATATCCGGTGGAGAACCGGCCGGCTCAGGCGGAGGCGACCTATGTGAAGAGCCTGTCGATCGATTGCGAAGGCTACAGTCTGGAAGTCAGTGTGATCGGCATTGACCGCGAAAGCAGGTAT
>ONPC01000135.1 GCA_900319565.1 uncultured Eubacteriales bacterium
GGCAGATTCATCCACACCTATGACGGCGACGGCAATCCCCTGCCCAGTTTCGAGGGTGAGCCTACACTCGTAGACATCGACGGCGACATCGACGCATTTACCGAGATGATCTGGACGAACCTGAACGCAGAGCACAAGGTTTCTCTGTTCGTTCGTTTTATCGATATTCAGACCGGCGCATATCAGACGCGCATCATCAATAAGAACAAATAAGGTGGTAGCAAAATGAAAGAACTTGAACTCAAGTATGGTTGTAACCCGAATCAGAAGCCTTCCCGTATTTTCATGGAGAACGGCTCGGACCTTCCCATCAAGGTGCTCAACGGCAGACCCGGTTATATCAATTTCCTGGATGCCTTCAACGGATGGCAGTTGGTGCGCGAATTAAAGCAGGCGATCGGCCTTCCCGCGGCTACTTCCTTTAAGCATGTTTCCCCTGCCGGCGCGGCTGTTGGCCTTCCGCTTAGTGAGATCGAAAAAAAAATCTACTGGGTAGCCGACATGGGTGATCTGTCCCCTCTGGCATCCGCTTACGCGCGTGCCCGCGGCGCAGACCGTATGTCTTCCTTCGGCGATTTCATTTCCCTTTCCGACGTTTGCGATGTTTCCACAGCGCTTCTGATCAAGCGTGAGGTGTCCGACGGTGTCATTGCCCCCGGATACGAGCCGGAAGCTCTTGAGATCCTGAAGGCGAAGAAGAAGGGCGGTTACAATGTGATCGAGATCGATCCCGACTACGTTCCCGATCCGATCGAGCGCAAGCAGGTGTTCGGCGTTTCCTTCGAGCAGGGACGCAATGAACTGAAGATCGACGAGGCATTCCTGAACAACATGGTAACGAAGAATACCGTTTTCTCGAAGCAGGCGAAGATCGACCTGATGATCGCTCTGATCACACTGAAGTATACACAGTCCAACTCCGTCTGCTACGTAAAGGGCGGCCAGGCCATCGGTATCGGTGCCGGCCAGCAGTCCCGTATCCACTGCACACGCCTTGCGGGCAATAAAGCAGACAACTGGTATCTGCGTCAGAACCCGAAGGTACTGAACCTGCAGTTCGTAGATAAGCTCGGACGTGCCGATCGTGATAACGCAATCGACGTATATATCAGCGATGATTATATGGACGTTCTGGCAGACGGCATCTGGGAGAATATCTTCAAGGTAAAGCCTGAAGTATTCACGAGAGAAGAGAAGCGTGCATGGCTGGATACATTGACTGATGTAGCTCTGGGTTCCGATGCGTTCTTCCCCTTCGGTGACAACATCGAGCGCGCACACCGCAGCGGCGTGACCGTGATCGCGCAGCCCGGCGGATCCATCCGTGACGACAACGTGATCGAGATGTGCGATAAGTACGGTATCGCTATGTGCTTTACCGGCCTGCGCCTGTTCCATCACTAAGAGTTCCGGTCGGTAATTCGGCCATTAAAATATTCGCACAGCCCCGAAGAAAATGTCATATTTTCGGTTGACAAATCGGAGGGGCTGTGCTATTATTGTAAAGTCGCGTGGCAAGAAGCGCGAAATAATCGAATAGGGGAATCATACAGCGGCAGTATTGCGGTCTCCAAAACCGTTCACGGGGGTTCGAATCCCTCTTCCCCTGCACTTTGTATAACACCTCCGGGGCTCCGGAGGTGTTTTTTTGTAGGATGGCTCCGGGCTGTTTCATACGAATAATAAAAGAAGAGGAGTGTTATTGGCGGAATTGATTGAAAAATTATCAGGTGGAAGCACAAAACATCAGTTTTGACGCAGCAATCTGCGTGATTTTCCGAAAATAATTTCGTGAAAATTTAGAAAGATTTAATAATTTGACGATTTATACACTAAATCATGTGCTAAGTAAGACGAAATGCCTCAAAAATACTGAAAAATTACGAAAAACCCGTTGACTTTTTAGAACAAATATGATAGCATAAACGTATAGAAGTTCAGGTAGTTATAAAAAACCTGAGGGGATGATAAGAAAGGCGATCTATACGAAGATAGAACAGCGGAAAGGAGGTAACGATTATGATCAAAAGAATGACCAGAATCATAGCGATTGTTTTATCGCTCAGTTTGATCATGTATCTGTTGCCTGCCGTTACGTTCGCAGTATTGACGCCGAACATCAAAGAATCCGAGACGGAGATCGTGCAGAAAACCGTACATCCGAAGAACGTGATTGAAAATGCTCTCGAAGCGTCGGACAGATCGGTGGATCCTGCAGAAGCGTCTGAAGATGAGGCAGCAGAAGCACAATGGTTTGCTTATGCTCCCATGGACGGCGTGGTCGAGGTCGGAGATGAACTTCAGGAACAGGTAAAAGAGGAGACGATCGTTTCTTCCGATATCGAACCGGCCGAGGAAAACGAAGTGATTTCGGAGACCGAGGTTTCTGCAGTAACCGAGGAAACCGAAGCGATCACTAAGATCGTAGAGACGGAGGAGACCGAGGCGATCCGTGAAATCGAGACAGAGATCGAGACCGAGACCGAAACCGAGATCGAGACCGAACCTGCAGAGGTGATCGAAGAGCTTCAGGAAACCGCTGAAGAAATCGATATCGTTGAGGAAGCCCTGCAAAACGGTGCAGCCGCCGAAACGGAAACGATCGATGAGACCGAAACACAAGCAGAGGCAGCGACTGAGGAAGCCGAGACCGAGCAGCCCACGGCAGCGCCGGTTCCCGTAGGTATCAGTGCAAGCTACATCGGTTCCAAGTATGCGGGTGAAACTATAACGGCTGGTGACCTCGTTGTAGCAGTTACACTGTCGGACGGCAGTGTGATCACAAATCCCGAAGGGTTTAACGCTTCTCCTTTAAATCTGGCAGCGGAGAACAATATCATTGTCAGCTACAAAGACGTAGCATGTACGATCCGCTTTGCAGCACCTGAAAGACCTGTACTTAAGATCACGGCAGCGCCCGCGCCCGTTACGGCGCAGCGCACCACTAAACTGTCGGTAGGAAACGAGATCAAGATCGAGTATACCGGCCCCACGATCGTAGGCAGCCCCATCGATCCGAATATGTTGCTCTGTTATGTAGAGGCAGGCGTGGATCGGTATTACGCGGGGACCTACACGATGACCGCAGAAAGTGATGTTTTCCTTCCGGGAAGCAATCCTCTGACGGTAACACTGAACGGTCAGGTTTATACATTGAACGTGATCGCTCAGGCGGCCAACCCTTACGGAATTTGCTCCGAGGGATTTGACCGTGAAGATGCGGTGGAAGTATTCCGTTTACAGAACGAGATGCGCATCGCCGCAGGACGTAAGCCTTTGCTTTGGAGCGAAGAACTGTATCTGATCGCCAGCGCGAGAGCAACATGGGCGGTTCATGAAAACGGTATCATTTCCCACAGCGGGAAGATGACGACCGGCGAGAATTGTTTCTCGGGTCCCATCTACGGAAGCCCCTTATCGGCGGCTTATAAGATCGATGCCTACAGCAACAGCAAATCGCACAAGAACACCATTTTGAAGGCTAAGTATGAATATGGTGCAGTAAGCACATATTACGGAGTTTCCTATTCGGTATTCGAAACCTCAGGCTGGGACAGCCGTTTGGCAGATGCCATCAATACTATAAGAGATACCAAGGGAGCTTACATTCCGTGTGAGTAAAATGTAAACAGCTTATACAGTCCGCCTCTTTAGGAGAGGCGGATTTTTTTGTGCTTCAGAAACCATATTTTCTTCCGGGATATTGTATTTTCCTCTAGATATTGCATTTTCAGTGTGTTATAATGATAGGTGGCTTAGGCCGAAAAGGGGATTTTTATGGAGTATATCATATATTTTGATATCGCTGCCATGGCAGTCATGACGGTGCTGATCATAGCATTTTACCTGGGGCGATATCTTCAGACATATCAAAATGACAGGTTGGTCCGTTTGTTTTGGATGAACCTGTTCACTGCGGTGAGTGATCTGATCGCGACCATTACGCAGGATCCTTCCGTGCCCGGAAACTATATTGTACAGACGATCTTTCACCAGGCTTACTTTATCGCCCATCCGGCATGCCTGTGGCTGTTCTACCTGTATTGCAATACATTTTCCAAACATGAACGTTCTCAGGCGGTAGAGACGAGAGTGATCCTGTCCATCCCTTTTGTGATCACCACGTTGCTGTCACTGACAAATCCGGTCCATGAGCTTTTGTTCACCATCGATGCGGATTACATTTATCATCGCGGACCGTTAACGTATTTCTTTTATGCGTCTGCGATATTCTATACGGCTTTGTGTCTGAATTGCATAAGACATGCCAAAAGCGGTATCAACCGAAAACTGAAATACTGCACGATCGCCTTTCTGCTTATGATGGCGGCGAGCGTTTTCGTACAATACATGTTCCAGGAATTCCTGATCGAAAGTTTCGCGGCTTCTTTGGTGCTGATCATTATCTACATCACACTGGAGCGACCTGGCGAGTTTATCGAGACGGAACTGGGTGTCATGAATTCCGGCGGACTTCGCATGGTGCTGGAGAGCTTGTATACCATGAAGGAGCCGTTCGCCCTGATCGTGATCAAATTCCATGGCATCCGTATGATCCGGGAGACGTTCGGCGAGGAATATCTGCGTGACCTGTACCAGCAGATCATGCGCTTTATCAACCAGAATTATAAGAAACTGCATGTGTTCCATTATTCACAGAGCACATTTGCCGTCGTGATGACGGACTACGAAGAGGCCGAATTCATGAAGATGGCCATCGAACTGGAGCGCGAGTTTAACGGTGAGTGGGCCGTTGGAGAGAGCATTACCCATCTGACTGCCACGATCGGATACGCTTTGTGTCCGAAGGAACTGCCCACGATCGCAGATGTCGATGACTTTATCAATGTCCTTCGGCTTTCCGTGCGCGGCGAGGATAAGACGCTTCTGGCGCCGGATCAGGTCGACATGGACTGGATCATTCGCAAGCGCAACATTGAGCGCATCGTAAAGGATGCGATCGGTACCGAGAAATTCCAGGTATATTATCAGCCCATCATTGATGCAAAATCGAATCGTATCATCTCTGCGGAAGCACTGGTGCGTTTAAAGAGCGACGAACTGGGCGACATATCCCCTGAGGAATTCATTCCCATCGCGGAGGAGCAGGGAAACATCATCTGGATCGGTGAGCATGTGTTCCGTTCGGTCTGCCGCATGATCTCGGCGAACAACCTCTATAAGAAGGGTGTGGAATACATCGAGATCAACCTGTCTACCGTGCAGTGTCTGCAGTCGAACTTAAGTGAGCGGCTCATGTCGATCATCAAGGAAACGCAGATCCTGCCCCAGTATATTTCTCTTGAGATCACTGAGACGGCGCGCGCCGTTTTCAATAAGACATTCTCGGACAATATCGACAACCTGTCGAAGAACGGTTTTTCGTTTGCGATCGATGATTACGGTTCGGGTAATTCGAACCTGAACTATCTGCTGCATCTGCCGTTCAATGTCCTGAAGATCGATAAGAACATCCTTTGGGATGCATTCCGTGAGTCGACGGCGATGATCGTGCTTGAGAGTACGATCTCCCTGGCGCACCAGCTCGGACTTAAGATCGTAGCGGAAGGTGTGGAGGAAGCGCGACATGTGGAGAAACTCAAAGAGTTGTCCTGCGACTACTTCCAGGGCTTCTATTATTCGAAGCCGCTTCCGGAGAAGGAATTCATCAAACTTCTGAATGAACAGTCGAAGAAAAGCAAACGATAGGAGGAGCCATGTATCGGATCGTTGACGGGCAAATACGTATTTCGGTACGCAATCTCGTAGAATTCGTGATGCAAAGCGGCGATCTGGATAATCGCAGCGGCTCCTACCGGGATAAAAAGGCCATGCTCAAAGGAGCGAAGATCCATAAGACTTTGCAGGATCGCGCAGGAAGTGAATACCGCGCAGAGGTCCCGCTGAAGCATGGGATCGCCTGCCCGGAATATACGATCTTACTGGAGGGACGCGCCGACGGGATATTTACCCGTAAGGACGGCGTGACCGCCATCGATGAAATAAAAAGCATGTATGCTGACGTGGAGCATTTCACGGAGCCTGTCGCGGTACATCGCGCACAGGCTCTGTGTTATGCTTATATTTTTGCCCTGCAAAATGAACAAAAACAGATGGGTGTGCGGATGACGTACTGCAACATAAAGACCATGCAGGTGCGTTATTTCGATGAAACGCTTTCGTTTGAGCAACTCGAGGATTGGTTTGCCGAAGTTCTGCTGAAACTGACGAAATGGTTTGATTTCCTGATGGAGCATCGGAGAGAGCGGAATGCCTCCATTCCTGCGATCGCATTTCCCTTTCCTTACCGGAACGGGCAGAGAGATCTGGTCGTTTCCACTTATAAAACCATTGCGGCCGGTCATAAACTCTACATCGAAGCCCCGACCGGAATCGGAAAGACGATGTCGGCGGTATTTCCGTCGGTCAGCGCCATGGGGCAGAATCTGGCCGATAAGATCTTCTACCTGACGGCCAAAACGATCACGCGGACCGTCGCGCAGGAGGCGTTTGACATCCTGCGTGAGAAAGGTCTCGTTTTTAAGAGCCTGATCCTGACCGCAAAGGAAAAACTCTGCATTCTGGAGAGTCCGGACTGCAATCCGGATGCCTGTCCTTACGCGCGAGGCTTTTATGACCGGATCAACGATGCAGTATACCATTTGGTCACGCATTACGACCGCATTACCCGTGAGGATATTCTGAAGGTCGCGCAGGAGTATGAGGTCTGCCCGTTTGAACTGTCGCTGGATGCAACGTACTGGATGGATGCGGTCATCTGTGATTACAACTATGTGTTCGATCCTGATGTGCGTCTGGCCCGGTTTTTCGGCGGTGAGGAGCGCGGCGAATACATCTTTCTGATCGATGAGGCACACAATCTGGTGGAGCGAGCACGGGAAATGTACAGCGCGGCGCTGTCGCAGAAGCATGTGAAGGAAGCGAAGGCGCTTACGAAGCAGACGCCGGCACTGTCTTTAGTAACATCGAAGCTGGACCGGCTGGGACGCCAGCTTTCCTCCGTAAAGAAAGCCTGTATAGCGGATGGAGCGCAAAAAGACCTGCTGAGTCCGACCGAACTTCCCGTCTTATATGAGAACGTCTATGCCGCCTTCTCCGAGATGGAAAAATTCTATGAGGAACATCCTGAGTTTTCAGATGCGGACTTGCTCGATTTCTATTTTGAACTTCGGTCGTTCCTACTGACCTATGAGGCCATGGATGAATCGTATGTCGCTTATGTCGAGCCGTCGGAGGACGATCTGCTGGTGCATCTGTTCTGTGTGCATCCGGCGTCACGTCTGCTGGACTGCATGCATCAGGGACGCAGTTCGATCCTGTTTTCGGCGACACTTCTGCCGATTCGCTATTATAAGGAGCTCCTGGGCGCAGAAGACGACGATCATGCGATCACGGTACCGTCTCCGTTTGATCCCGAAAAACGCCTTCTGGGCGTCGTTAACGGCATTTCCACGGTATATACGAGGCGGGGACCGCGATTGTATGAAAGCATTGCCCGAAACATCTGTTCCATCGTGTCGGAGCATGCGGGAAATTATATGGCGTTCTTCCCGTCGTATCGTATGATGTGGGATGTCGGCGAGGTACTGGAGACGATGGCCTTCCACCGCGGAAAGAAGTTTGAGTTCATGTATCAACAGCAGGATATGAGCGAGCGGGATCGCGAGGATTACCTGCGCGAATTTGCCGAAAACCAGGAGGGTGTGACGCGGATCGGCATGGCCATAATGGGCGGTATTTTTTCGGAGGGCATTGACCTGGTCAGAGAGAGTCTGATCGGCGTTCTGATCGTCGGAACAGGGCTGCCACAGGTGTGTACGCAGCGGGAGATTCTGCGGGATTATTTCGAGGAAACCATGGGAAAAGGCTTCGAATATGCCTATCTGTTTCCGGGCATCACGAAGGTTCTGCAGGCGGCCGGGCGACTGGTCCGAACCGCCGACGATTACGGCGTGATCGCCCTGATGGACGAACGGTTTTTGAAACAGGAGTATCGGGAGCAGTTTCCGAGGGAATGGTCGAACGGGAAGGTTTGGAATGACGAAGCGGCCATGCAGAAAGATTTGCGCGAGTACTGGGCGCGGATGGAGGAAAAGTGATGGATGAAATCAGAACAATCTTAAAAAATTCAATGGAGGAAGTCTTCGGCAGTTTTGAAGGAGCAAACGTGTATTTCGCGCCGGGACGGGTAAACCTCATCGGTGAACATATCGATTACAACGGGGGGCATGTATTTCCCTGCGCGCTGACGATCGGAACCTATGCGGCAGTCCGCAAAAACGGTACGGGGACCATGCGCCTCTATTCGGCTAATTTCCCGCAAAACGGAATCGGTTCGTTTGCGATCAACGCTCTGGATGAGCGGCAGAAACGTTGGACCGACTATCCGAAGGGCGTACTGTGGGCTCTGTCGCGCCATGGGTTTACGCTTCCCGCAGACGGGGGCCTGGACGTGGTCTACTACGGAAACATCCCGAACGGATCCGGCCTTTCGTCCTCGGCGTCGATCGAGGTCTTGACGGCGAAATACCTGTCGGATCTGTTCGGCTTTGATCTGGACGGTGTATATGTGGCCCGCCTGTGCAAGGAATCCGAAAACCTCTTCAACGGTGTTAACTGCGGCATCATGGATCAGTTTGCCATAGCCATGGGCGCAAAGGATAAGGCGATCTTCCTGGATACCGCGACACTGGACTACACCTACGTGCCGTTCGTGCTTTCAAACGCGAAGATCGTGATCGCCTGCAGCAACAAAAAGCGCGGGCTCGCGGACAGCGAATACAACAAGCGCCGCGGAGAGTGTGAGGCGGCCCTGGCTGCCTTGAATACAGTCCGTCCGCTAAAAGCACTCTGCGACCTGACACCGGAGCAGTTTGAGGAGATCTCCGGCGTTCTGACGGATCCCGTTTTGCTTAAACGCGCACGACACGCAGTTACGGAAAATGACCGCACACTGCGTGCGGTCGAGGCATTGAACGCAGGAGACCTTACGCAGTTTGGCGAGCTTATGAAAGCATCGCATGATTCGCTTCGCTATGATTTTGAAGTGACCGGGCCGGAACTGGATGCCTTATATGACGCGGCCTGCGCCGTGGACGGCGTGATCGGAAGCCGCATGACCGGAGCCGGCTTCGGCGGGTGCACGGTCAGCCTGGTTCGCGAAGATGCGGTGGATACATTTGTTCAAAGCGTGGGAGAGGCTTACCGCAAGGCGATCGGTTACGATGCGTCGTTTTATGTGGTGAGCGTCGGCGACGGCCCTCAAAACATATAGATCGAAATAAACGAATCAA
>ONPC01000090.1 GCA_900319565.1 uncultured Eubacteriales bacterium
CATGAATAAGCGACTGAACACTCCCACCGTGGAGCAACTGTTCAAAGCGATCCTCACACTGAAATCCGTGGAGGAATGCTATGATTTCTTTGAGGACGTCTGCACGATCAACGAACTTTTGTCGATCTCGCAGCGTCTGGATGTCGCGCGCATGCTTTGCGAGCACCGCACCTATCTCGACATCTCCAACGAGACCGGAGCGTCTACCGCAACGATCAGCCGCGTCAACCGCAGCCTTTCCTTCGGCAACGACGGCTACAACATGGTCTTCTCCCGCATGGGCATCCTGGGCGATGAGACCGAAGCAGAAGAAAAGAACTGATCATAACACGATCCGAAAGAACATAGAAGAAGGCCTGTTGCAGCGACCGCTGCGGCAGGCCTTTTGGTTTATGTCTTAGGGTTTTGTGCTGAGCCACATCGCGGGACGCAGGGAGTACAGAGCATCGTGCACATGTCCTGCACCGCGGACGATGCCTTCATGGTTGATATAGGATGCCCGGTAGCGATCCGTCCCAGGTGTCCGCAGCCACCACCAGCAATAGCCGTCGGCGTCCCGGAACGACCCGCGTGCATGACAGTAATCCGTCGCCGGACACGCTCCGCTGTCCGAAGGGAAATACCGCTCCTCCTCCAAAATGCTGAGCAGGAAGATCCGGTCGGTCGTATCATTGCCCGGCGGTGTATCATGCAGCGGACTTATATCCGCCGTGACCTTCGTTTGCAGGATCCGCTCGCGCTCGCTTGGCGAAAAAACTTCGTTGATAAATGTGTCATTCAGCCAGCCTCGCAGCGTGCAGGTCTCCCACGTCACGGCCGCTTCGACCGTATTAAACTTCACCCAGTCCAGCGCATAGCGGCTGATCACCAGAACTCGGTCGTCCTGCTTATCCAGGACCAGCCACTCGATGGGCTCCTTTCCGTTGCTCTCAACATTATCCTGCTCATAAACGCCGAGCGTGACATAGTTGCCGACATTCGCTGCCTGAAGTGCTTTTTGCAGTTCTGTCTCTTTCTGCTCCTTGTCAAAGAGTTTCCACACATATTTTGACAGGATCCATGCAACGACCAGAAGGACTCCGATGATGCATATTTTGATTACCAGGCTGAGACTCTTTTTCTTCATAGTTTGGTTCTCCGCTTCATTCTTTCACTTTATGCCTAGAACAGGTCCAGGTTGCTGTCGAGGTAGATCTCCTCGCGGACCTTCAGTTGATGCTCGGGCCGCGTCATATAGTAGAGCAGGAATTCCAGAATGAGGGCGCTGCCTAAGCTGCGTCCTTCGATCTTAAACTGGGAAAATCCGTTCGGCAAATACGTATTTCGAATGTCATCGACTCCGATGAAACCGGGGTTTTGCATCGCCTCCGAGAAGCGGTAACCGCGCCCCGCCTGCGCCGACGGGCATACATGGTCCGCGCAGTCCTCCCCGAGGCTCTTCCTGCTCACGTTTTCGTAGCATTTTCCGCGCTGCATACAGTTGAAGTTGCAGCACTCATTGCACAAAAACTCGACCTTTTGTTTCAGTGCATCGGGCAATGCAAACAGGTGGTCGAACTCCTTATTCAACCGGAAATCCGGCACCACATACCGGAACTCCCCGCGTTTCAGTTCTTCCTCAAACTGTCCGAACTCCGTAAGGACCTTCGTCGTCGAAGACACAAAGTAAAAACCGGGATACTTCGATTTTATGTGATCCATCAACAGATCCGACGTGATAATGATACCGTTTTCCACAATATCGTGATTATTCAACACGCGGTCCGTCTTTTCCCCATCACCGTTAGCGAACAGTGCACAAAGCCGGTTGCAGCGCCGGTCCGACAGATGCCCCTCCTTCAGCAGTGAATTGCTAAACGTAAGGCGCGCGCTGATCCCATACTCGCGCATGAGCGCCCGTACATTTTCCGCCGGCTCGTCGCCGAACCCGACGCGGCCGCCACCCCACGGGCAATCCGCAGGAGCGCCATAAATCGACCCGATTTCACTCCAGTCGTAAAAATACTCACGGTGGCCCCGATAAAGCGGGAGAAACGCCTTATAGAGGTCGTAAAACTCAAACAGACCCGGAAGGTGATAATATGCTATTCGATTTTCGCTTGATTTTTCTGCCTGCATACCCTCACCTGCCTGAACGGGATTAATTTCTGACTTGCTTCCACACAATTATAATTCACGACTCAGCTACAGTCAATGATGAAGCCATGAAGATAATTCAAATTTCCTTTCTCATTTCAAGCTACTCTCTTCTCCCATCAGCCCTCTGCCCCGCCGGGGTTCCCGACAAGCAATGTGACAGCGGGGACGGTTCTTTTTGTCACGTTCACAGAGTGTATGGCCGCGAGCCGGCCTCGCGGAACATTCGGCCTTCATAACCGAGCGTTATTCCCGTGCAATGAGGTCCCGATCGGCATGTGATCGAGATGATGAAAAACGCCGCGAGGGAAATGACGGATGAGGGGCATAAATCCAGTCTCCGAGACTGGATTTTGCGCGAGCTGAGGGCGTTTTCGCGTCAGGCGGGAGCCTGGCGCTATCAAGAAAACGGCCTCTGTCGAAGCGGGCCCCCTCAAATCCGGCATTTCCCCCGTGGCATCGTTTTTCACATCGCAGTGAACTGTCCGATCTGATCTCATTGTGCGGGAGGGAACGAACCGTAGTTCCGGCCGAATGTTTCGCGAGGCCGGCACGGGGCCGTAGCCAAAAAGTGACTCGTGACAAGCGGAACCGTCCCCTGTGTCACATTCTCTGCAAAAGAAAACCCCGGCCGTGGCCGGGGCGTTACGTTTATTCTTCCGCAGCAGCTTTTGCCTGCTGCTCTTCTTTTTTCTCGAGATATTCGTTGATCGCGGTCACAAGTTCATCGACATCCATGCCGTGAACGAAGGATGCCTCCTCCAGCGTCTCACCCTGGGAAGCCGGGCAGCCGACACAGTGCATACCCTCTGCCATGAGGATCGCCGCGATGGTGATATCGATCTTAAGCATATCTCCGATCAACATATCTTTGGTAACTCTGGTCATCGTATAAACCTCCTTTGTGTTCCGATACTTTGGAACCACATAATCATAGCATATTTTACAAGGCGTGTAAAGACCTATCCGTTCTATAGGCGATACATGTCAGCCAAACGCCAGCATGGCATCGATCGGACGGCGGGCCTTCTCGATCATTTCGGGCGAAAGAACGATCTCTTCGCCTCCGCGGCCGTCGCGCAGGATGTTGGCTACATCGCCCAGTGTGGTCAGCTTCATGTTCATGCAGATCAGACGTTTCGACAACGGGTAGAACATCTTTCCGGGGCAGTCATACTGCAGGTGCTCCATAATGCTGTTTTCGGTTCCGATGATGAACTCTTTCGCCTCGGACGCCTTCGCAAAATTCATGATCGCCGCAGTCGAGCCGACGAAATCAGCAAGCTCCACGACCTCGGGCACGCACTCCGGATGCACCAGAAACAGGGCGTTCGGATGCGCCGCCTTCGCCGCGAGCACTTCCTCACGGGTCATGGCCGCATGGACCGGGCAGCCGCCCTGCATGTAGCGGATATCTTTATTCGGGACCTGGGACTTCACATACTGTCCCAGATTGCAGTCCGGGATGAACAGGATCTTATCCTGCGGCATGTTCGAAACGATCTTCACCGCGGAGGAGGACGTCACGCAGACGTCGCAGACGGTCTTCAGCTCCGCTGTGGTGTTGATGTAGGCCACGACCGCGCAGCCGGGAAACATCTTCCGCGCCTGCTCCACGATCTCGACATCGAGCTGCTCCGCCATGGGACAGCCGGCCTCTGCCGCCGACAGGATGACTTTTTTCTCCGGGGACAGGATCTTCACCGTCTCCGCCATAAAACGCACGCCGCACAGGATCACGGTCTTCTGCGGGCAATCTTTCGCTTTCACGCTCAGCTGAAAGGAGTCACCTACAAAATCCGCAACTTCCGCGATCTCACGCGCCACATAGCTGTGTGCCAGAATACAAACGTCTTTTTCTTTCTTCAAACGCAGGACTTCCGCCTGCAGCTCTGCAACTTTCATGGTAAAACTCCTTTCTATGCCCTCAAACGCCGTGGCGTTTCGTTATTGTTTCAACTGTGCCGCACGTTCCAGCGCCGCATCGATGTTCGCACAGATATTCTTCTCGCCGACCTTTTCCAGGAAACCGGATTTCTCCAGGACCGTGCGCGGCTGCGGCTGCAGGTGCGACAGCACCAGTGTAACTTCATTTCGCTTACAATGCTCCAGGACATGGTTCAGAGAGCGCATGGCCGTTGCGTCCACGACGGGAACGCCGCGCATACGCAGGATCAGACAGTTGATGCCTTTTTCCAGCGGGAAATCAGCGAATTTCTCCGCCGCGCCGAAGAACATCGGGCCGATGATCTCAAACACCTGTGTGTTGGACGGCACCGCCTTACGGCCGATGGCGTTTTCATCGTTCTTCAGTTCTTCCTCGGTATAGTACTCCCAGCCGCTGACCTTCGTCGTGTCCGCCATATGCTTCATGAAGAAGATAACGGCAACGAGCAGGCCGACCTCGATGGCTACGACCAAATCGAAGACCACAGTAAGAACAAACGTGAGCACCAACACCAAAATATCGCTCTTCGGCGAAGTTTTGCACAAAGAGACGAACGAGCGCCACTCACTCATATTATAAGCGACCATAAACAGGATCGCTGCGATCGCGGGCATCGGGATCCACTTAGCGTACGGCATCAGGATCACCAGGATCAGAAGCAGGACCACAGCGTGCACCATGCCGGCCACCGGGGTACGTCCGCCGTTTTTAACATTGGCCGCGGTACGCGCGATCGCGCCGGTCGCGGGAATACCGCCGAACAGGGCGGACAGGATGTTACCGCAACCCTGGCCGATCAGTTCCGTGTTGGACTGGTGCCGCGTGCCGCACATACCGTCGGAAACCACGCAGGACAGCAGCGACTCCACTGCCGCCAGGACCGCGATGGTCACGGCGTCCGGAAACAGTTTATGGATGGTTTCAAACGAAAGCGACGGTGCGGTGAACTTCGGAAGTCCCGAAGAGATGTTGTACAGGTCGCCGATGGTATTGACCTTCAGATTCAGACCTTTAACCAGGCCGATGCCGACCAGGACCGCGATCAGCGAACCCGGAATGACCTTATTGATCTTGGGCCACAGGATCAGGATGGTCAGGCAGGCCAGACCTACCAGCAGGGCATGCAGGCTGGTGGTGGGCAGGCCCTTCACCGCCTCCACGAGTTTCTCCGTGGTCTCGATGGGCGCCTTCTCCAGACGCAGCCCCAGGAAATCTTTGATCTGACCGATCACGATGGTCACTGCGATACCGGCGGTGAAACCGGTGGTAATGGTATAGGGAATGAACTTAATGAGACTGCCCATCCGCAAAAGGCCCATGGCGATCAACAGCATGCCGGCCATGATGGTTGCGATGGCCAGTCCGGACATGCCATGCTGTGCGACGATCCCGGCTACGACCGTTGCGAACGCCGCCGTCGGTCCGGAGATCTGCACGTTGCTGCCGCCCAGAAGGGCTATGAAAAATCCCGCGATGATGGCGGTATACAGGCCCTGCTCCGGCGCAACGCCCGAAGCGATCGCGAGGGCAATGCTCAGCGGGAGGGCAATGATGGCCACGATGATGCCCGCTACGACATCCTTTGCGAACTGCTTCGAGGAATAGGTCTTCAGGGTGGAAAACAGTTTCGGTTTCCATTCGTTCATGTTTCTTTTGTGACTCCTGTGTTTCTAAATACTTGTAAGCCCCGTAGATCATTTCGCCGTAGAGACGATGTCAATGATCATATATTCGGAATAGGATGCGGTCCGCACGGGGAAGCCCCAACCGGACATGCCGGTGGTCACGACAGAGACCAGGTCTCCGAACTTGCGTACGCCCTTATTCTGTTCTTTTGTGAGTTCATTGATCACATTGATGGGAAAGATCTGGCCGGCGTGCATGTGTCCGCCGAGCTGCAGGTCCGCGCCCAACTGCGCATATTCTTTCATGTCCTCGGGAATGTGCTGCGCCACGATGACATATTTGGATGTATCGACCCGCTTCATGATGGCAGCGCTGCTGTCGCGGCCGCCCTTTCGCTGCACATGTTTGTCGTCGCGTCCCACCATCACGATCTCGTTGTTGATGGAAACGATTTCATCTAACAGGATGCGGATCCCGTTCTTTTGGATCACGGCAGCAAGTTCTTCTTCGGAATACCCTTTCGAACCCGCAGCATAACGTCTGCGGTCGTGGTTTCCGTACACATAGTAGATGCCGAAATTGCTTCGGATCCCGCCCAGAATGCGGTAGCATTCCTCCAGCTGCTCCGGCGTGGTGCTTTCGTCCGAAATGTCGCCGCACAACAGGACGAAGTCGACTCCGGCCTCGCTGATCTGATCGCAGTACTTCTGAAGCTTCTCTCCGGTCACGGAATTGCCGTAGTGCAGATCCGCAATCATTGCGATCCGGTACCCTCCGTCACGAAGCTGCTTCTCCGTTTCGACGGTCAAGCGGGTCTCGTGTACATTGTACATGTTAAAATAGCCGTAGAGCACGATCAGGCCCGTCAGAACGACGGGTATGATGCCGAGACGATAGATCGTAAACTTCCCGTCTTTTTTCTCCTTCAGGAGCGTCGCGCGCAGGATCAGGAACACGAGATCCGTACCCAGCGCGGTCAGTCCGAAATAGATCAGCACGGGGATGCCAACGCTCGTCAGCATGACGATCCCGGCCATAAATGCGCCGGTAAAGATCAGGCTTCCGCAAAACAGAAGCACCCTGTGTTTCTTCCCGACCAGGAAAACTATAATACGGTAGAAGAAAAACGTCAAGTACAAAAGGATCGCCAGGCCGGCCAAAGCGGCAAATAAAAAGAAATACGGCATAAACCCCCCCTGTTTTTACTGTTCCACGCCCTTCATCGTAAGAGAAATGCGCTTCTTCTTAACATCCACCGACAGGACCTTTACATTGACCACGTCACCGACCGACACGGCCTCGAGCGGATGCTTGATGAAGCGGTCCGTCAACTGGGAAATGTGTACCAGGCCGTCCTGATGCACGCCGATGTCGACAAATGCGCCGAAATCGATGACATTGCGAACGGTACCCTTAAGCACCATGCCGGGCGTGAGCTGCTCCATGTCCAGAACATCGGCGCGCAGCACCGGCTTCGGCATCTCCTCACGCGGGTCGCGAGAGGGCTTCTCGAGCTCGCTGATGATGTCGGAAAGCGTCATCTCGCCGACGGAAAGTTCCTCCGCCAGTTTCTTGATATCGACCCGTTTCTTAAGTCCGGCGAGCTTTCCGATCTCGTGATCGGTCGCCCCGACCTTCTTAAGCACCTGCTCCGCGATCTCGTAACTCTCGGGATGCACGGCCGTTGCGTCGAGCGGCGTCTTTCCGCCGCGGATGCGCAGGAAGCCCGCGCACTGCTCGTAGGCCTTCGGCCCCAGCTTCGCCACCTTCAGCAGCTGCTTACGATCCTTAAAACTACCATTTTCCTCACGGTAGGTCACGATATTTTTCGCAATCGTTTTATTGATGCCGGATACGTACTCCAACAGGGAGACCGACGCGGTATTCAGGTCGACACCGACCTGGTTAACGCAGTCCTCCACGACGCCGCCGAGGGTATCGGACAGTTTCTTCTGGTTCATGTCGTGCTGGTACTGCCCCACGCCGATGGACTTCGGGTCGATCTTTACCAGTTCGGCGAGCGGGTCCTGCAGACGACGGGCAATAGAGACCGCGCTTCGCTGTCCCACGTCGAACTTCGGGAACTCTTCGGTCGCCAGCTTCGATGCGGAGTAAACGCTCGCGCCGGCTTCATTGACGATGATATATTTCAGCGGGCGGTTGATCTCGTGAATGAACTGCGCGATCACCTGCTCGCTCTCACGCGACGCCGTTCCGTTTCCCACGGAGATCAGCTCCACGTTGTATTTTTCCACCAGTTTTCTTAAGACGGCTTTCGCCTCATTTACCTTATTCTGGGGGGCCGTCGGGTAGATCACGACGGTGTCCAGGACCTTACCTGTGGCGTCGACGACGGCCAGTTTGCAGCCGGTACGGAAGGCCGGGTCCCATCCCAGAACGACATGGCCGCTGATGGGCGGCTGCATCAGGAGCTGGCGCAGGTTCTTACCGAACACCTTGATGGCGCCGTCTTCGGCGACTTCCGTCAGTTCATTGCGCACCTCGCGCTCGATGGAAGGCCAGATCAGGCGCTCGTACGCGTCCTCGATCGCTTCCTTCAGCGTCGGCGTCGTATTCGGGTTTTCGCGCACCACGACCTTCTTACACAGGTAGCCGATGGCACGCTCGTCGTCCGTGAGGATCTTCACGGAGAGGATCTTCTCCTCCTCGCCGCGGTTGATCGCCAGCGTCGCATGTCCGGGCTGTTTCGCGACCGGACGTTCATAATTGTAATAATTCTCGTAAACACTGGTCTCCTCGCCTACGCGGCTCTCGCAGACCACCTTTCCCTGCTTCATGGTCAGGTCACGGATGTAGGTGCGATATTCCGCGTTGTCGCTGATATTTTCCGCAATGATGTCCTTCGCGCCTGCGATGGCATCCTCCGGCGTGGCCACCTCTTTCTCCGGGTCCACGAAAGGCTCCGCCTCCGCGAGCAGGTCCTTCTTCGTCATCTGCAGCAGGATCAGGTTCGCCAGAGGCTCCAGTCCGCGTTCCTTCGCGATGATGGCGCGCGTACGGCGCTTCTGCTTATACGGACGGTAGAGATCCTCCACAGCGACCAGCGTCATGGCCTCCTCGATCTCCTTCTTCAGTTCATCCGTCAGCTTCCCCTGCTCCTCGATGGAGGCCAGGACCGCTGCCTTCCGCTCTTCGAGCCCGCGCAGGTAGCGCAGACGTTCATCCAGATTACGCAGGATCTCATCGTTTAAACCGCCGTGGGCTTCCTTACGATAACGGGCAATGAACGGGATCGTATTGCCCTCATCGATCAGTTTGATGACCGCTTCGACCTGCGTCGTGCGTATCTTTTGTTCCTCTGCCAGTATTCTTACAATATCCATAACATACCTTCCTGACGGCTTACAGCCGCATTCGTTTCCTTCATTTGGAAAATCGGCTGCCGAACGCCGTAATTACGGGGCGTACAGCAGCCGATCTCGCTTCATGTGATCGCGTAATGATACGCGTTTCTATTACATTCTTCTGAACTTCATAGCCAGCACAACAACGGCGCCGACAATAACGATACCCAAAACGATCAGCAGGATGAGCACGGTGGTATTCAGTCCGCCCTTCTTCTCCGTAGGCTGCTGTGTTTCCTGCTCTGCCTCTGTGGTCTTCTCCTCTTCGGTAGTCTTCTCAGTCTCAGGAGCCTGTGTCTCTTCGGGCTCAGTCTCGACCTGTGCATCCATCGCCGGCTTTACCATGCCTTCAGCACCTGCGGCATGTGCCAAACCGATGATCGGGAATGCATACGAAGCATCGGCAAATGAGAGCAGTCCGGTCTCATCCGCGTTTCCGTTGTCACCCCAGAATGCCGGGATGCCGGCCTCTCTGGCTCCGTTAGCAAAATCGTATGTATACTGCACACGGGTGTCGTAGTTGTTTTTATTCAGAGCGCCGAACGATGTGATCACGCAGCCTGCATTCTTTTTGGTCTGCGCATCTCTCGCCGCTGTGGCGATCTGATCCTTCAGGATGCCGGCCGCCACGGTCTTATCCCATTCCTTATCCTCATAGGGGGCGAAGGAAACGGAAACTGCCAGGTTTGCGACTTCGGCAAAGCCCATGTCGCCGATCAATGTATAGTCACCGTTATACGGCGCAAACAGGATCGTACGCATGGTGTTGTTCGTTCCGGTTCCGCGAATGACACGCTGGATCTTATCGTGCCAGCCATTCAATACGGTGTTGTAGTCGGCCATACCGACCTCGGGAACCTCACCGGTCTCGGGATCTGCCGTCGGCGCGATCGTAGCGACCGGACGGTGCAGAGCCTCGAACAGCAGGTGGTCGCCGCATTCGTCCATCTTAGCCGCGATCGAAATGTACATCTTCGTCAGGCGGGCATCGGTCGAACTGCGCAGCTCCGGCAGCGGTGAAAGCCAGTCGCCGGATCCGGTCATGGACAGGATCACATACATGTTCTTCGAGTTTGCGTAATCCACGACAGCTTTAACCTTATTCAGGAAGTCATCATTGACCGTATTATCCTCATTCAGGTGGTTGTCGTAGTTAACGGGTATATAAAGGGATCTGTAGCCCATCTTAGCATAGGCGTCGATCATAGCATTGGTGATCTCGTCGCCTGTGCAGTCTGCCTTATCCAGTGCATTCGTAATACTGACGCCGGCACCCATATCCGACAAAATGGCATCTCTTCCGCGGAATTCGCTGCCATCCGGGTTCTGCGGGCCTACCCACTCGCCGCGCTCTAATGAGATCAGCTCGAAGGTACAGCTGACATTGACCAGGGATTTTACCAGGCCTGCGAGAGGCAGATCCGGGTATGCGTGCTTGATATCTTCACGAAGGCTGACTTCAACGGAATTACCGGTCTTACCCCAGGTAGCCTCTTTACAGAAGAGGTTTGCGGTCTTATCGATATCGTTCGCCGTGAACTCAGGCATACCTGCGAATGTAAGCTTGATATCCGTGACCTTGAAATGAACCGTGGCCTCCTGGCCGATCTGAAGGGAGTTGTCCGCCAGCTGGAAACCGAAAGCGAGGCTGGCGCCGATAGCGCCGAACTTCTCGGTCGGATCCTGCTTCCAGGTGATCTTCATGGGTTCATTATAGACAACAGGGATCTCATCGTATACATACCAGGAATAATTCGTGCTGTCCTGAGCATAGATCTGGAATACAACGTCTTCCAGTTCGTCGCCTTTATTGAATGAATCCGCAGTCGCCGGTACCGGTACTACGGTGAACATCGTCAGCAGAAAGGAAAATGCAGTTAACAGAGAGATCAGTCTTCTGCGGTGTTTCATAGAAAATGCCTCCATTATTTTAACCCGCGACAGTTTATCGGTACGATAAACCGCCCCAGGGCGTTTCTTTGAATATCTTAACACATTTTATTTTGGATTTCAATGTGTATTTCCCCCAAAAAAACCAAAAAATCAAGGCCATGTCTTGACGTTTTTTCACAGGGGTGTTAAGATTATTTTTACGGGTGTTTTTTCGGCAGATGCTTTTGCAGCCTGCTTTCATACCGCCCGAAGACGAATGAATTCCAAATATAATTAAGGAGAACTAAGATGAGCACTTCATTTGAACAGCTTTTGTCACACCTTTCCGAGTGTGAGATGAAAAAAGTAGCCGTAGCGGTAGCTCAGGACGGTCCGGTACTCGAAGCGGTGAAGATCGCAAAAGATCGCGGGATCGCAGAGCCCATCCTCGTAGGAGATAAGAAGAAGATTGAAGAGATCGCAGCGGAGCTTTCCATTGACCTGACCGGTATTGAGATCGTGGATGTAGAGGATGAGCAGGAGGCTACACTGACTGCAGTTTCTCTCGTACATGACCGCAAGGCAGATATGTACATGAAGGGAAAGATCGACACGAAGTCGTTCCTGAAGAGCGTTTTGAATAAGGAAGTCGGCCTGCGTACCGGACGTCAGCTGTCCCACGTGGCACTGTTCGAGGTTCCGGGCATCGACCAGCTTCTGTTCCTGACCGACGTTGCGTTCAACACCTACCCGACCCTCGAGGAGAAGGCAGGCATCATCCACAACGCAGTCGAGGTCGCACACGCATGTGGTATCCCGAACCCGAAGATCGCGCCTCTGGCCGCTGTTGAAGTCGTTAACCCGAAGATGCCGGAGACCGTTGAGGCTGCCGAGCTGACCCGGCTGAACGAAGTCGGTGAGATCACCGGCTGCATCATCGACGGACCGCTCTCTTTAGACCTTGCGATCGACGCCGAGGCCGCTAAACATAAGGGCGCTGAGGGACGTAAGATCGTCGGCGACGCGGACATCCTTCTGTTCCCGGACATCCACTCCGGTAACCTGGTTTATAAGACATTGACCCACACCACGAAGGCGAAGAACGGCTGCATCCTGTGCGGTACCGCAGTTCCGGTCATCCTGACCTCCCGTTCCGACTCCACTGAGGTAAAGGTCAACTCCATCGCGCTCGCAGCAGTCGTTGCAAACGCCATGAGCAAATAATCGAAAGGCAGGTAGTACCATGTCCCATAAAGTTCTGATCATCAACCCGGGTTCCACCTCCACCAAGATCGGTGTATTCGAGGATGAGACCCTGTTGTTCGAGGAGACCCTCCGTCACAGCACCGAAGAGATCTCTTCCTACCCTTCCATCGTAGCACAGAAGGATTTCCGTAAGAACCTGATCACGGACCTGCTGGCTCGTAAAAATTTCGACATCAAGTCTCTGGACATCGTTGTCGGCCGCGGCGGTATGCTGCGCCCCATCCCGGGCGGTACCTATCCGGTCAATGACGCTCTCCTCGCAGACTTAAAGGCCGGCGTTTCCGGCCAGCACGCTTCCAACTTAGGCGGCATCATTGCCCGCGAGATCGGTGATGAGATCGGCGCGAAGTCCTTTATCGTAGATCCCGTTGTAGTTGACGAGATGCAGGATGTGGCACGCTACTCGGGCGTTCCGGAGCTGCCTCGTAAGTCCGTCTTCCACGCACTGAACCAGAAGGCAGTTGCGAAGCGCTACGCGAAGGAGCAGGGCGTTCCTTACAACAGCCTGAACCTGATCGTCGTTCACATGGGCGGCGGCGTTTCCGTAGGCGCACACACCGGCGGTAAGGTCGTTGACGTGTTCAATGCACTCGACGGCGACGGCGCATTCTCCCCTGAGAGAGCAGGCGCAGTTCCGAGCGGCGCACTGGTTAAGATGTGCTTCTCCGGTAAGTACACCGAGGCAGAGGTTTATAAGAAGCTCGTCGGCGGTGCCGGCTTGAACGCTTACCTGGGCACGAACGACATGCGCGACGTCGAGAAGTGGATCGGCGAGGGCAACACCGAAGCGAAGAAGATCTTCGACGCTTTCGTATACCAGGTTGCTAAAGACATCGGCTCCATGGCTTGCGTACTGAAGGGTAAGGTAGACCAGATCATCCTGACTGGCGGTATCGCATACGATAAGAACGTCGTAGCAGACCTTAAGGAATATGCCGGTTTCATCGCTCCGTTCACCGTATATCCCGGTGAGGACGAACTTCTGGCGCTGTGCCAGGGCGCGCTCCGCGTCGTAAACGGCGAAGAAGAAGCTATGAACTATTGATTTGAAATATAATAGAGAATAAAAACACAGGCCGTCCGGTCAAAACCGGACGGCCTGTTGTTTTTTTTCATGCGGTCAATGCCCCTAAAGCCAGAACCATGGCCCATACGATTATCCTTTTTCTTAAACTTTTCTCCTTAATACTACGCCGCGTTCGTCAACAGCATGTAGGCGACAGCCACAACGAAGGCTGCAAATAAGATGGCAGAAAACGCGGTCATCTTCTTATACGAGATGATATGCTCGATCCGGGTACGGATCTTCGCGCCGCCGAAGGCAGACGCAAACACCGTCTTACTCTGCTGGACATTCAGAAGTTCCAGCGCGTAAGCTTTTTGCTTCTCCTGCGGCAGTTTCGCGAGCGCAGACTCGTCACACGCCAGCTCGACATCCGAGAGGAAGCATTTCAGGAAGATCCAGACGAACGGATTGAACCAATGCAGCGCCGCTGTGATAAACGCCAGAAGGCGCCAGAGATTGTCCCCACGGCGAATATGCCGCTTTTCATGAAGCAGGATCAGGTCCAATCCCTCCGCGTCCCGCAAATTCTCAGGGATGATGATGCGCGGACGCAGGATCCCGTACACCGCCGGCGATGTGACTTTCTGTGAAGTGTACACATTGCCATACAGGCGTTTCGCGCCTTGCAACTCCGCCATCGTGACTACATAGATCATGGTCAATGCGATGAGGATGGCAGCGGCGATCATTGCCCAGACAAATGAAGCATAATCGAAGACATCGGCCAGAAGGTCGACCTTATAGGTCATCGGATTATAGGATCTAGCCAGCCGTACCGAGTTCATCATGCCAAAAGCGGACTTCGAAGGAATGGCCTCTATTAAGTCGTTGCTATAAATGGTCCCTCTCACGACATCAGAAACAGGTACGGTCCGCACCGCATATCTCGGCAGCAGCGATAACAGGCTGTATTTAGAACTGAGCCCGAACGGCACCAAAAAGCGCACCAGCGGGATGGCCCAGAGGATCACGATGATCCTGCGGGGGATCCGCCGGATCTTTCGGATCAGGAGCACGATAATTCCCGCCGCCGACGCAAGAATGCTCATATTGAGCAGCCAATAAAACACAGCATCCATAGGTCTACCTCTTGTTGATCAGTTCACGCAATTCATCGATCTCCGCATCGGAGAGTTTCTCATCTTCCAGCAGCGCCGAGAACAGCGCCTTCTTCGAACCATGGAACAGTTTATCCAGAAGCCCCTTCGCCTCGCTCTTCTGCGCCTCTTCCTTCTTTATCAGCGCCGTGCAGATGAAACCGGGTTCCTCCCGTTTAACATATCCTTTATCGATCACCTTTTTGATCACCGTATAGGTCGTATTTTTATTCCAGCCGATCTCTTTGTCGGCGATCAGGCTGATCTGCTTCGCGCTGACCGGCTCATTCGCCCAAATGATCTCCATCAGTTTGATCTCGCTGTCATATAACTTCATAGCATGCCTCCAGACTATTTATATAGTCTATTCTACATCGATAGTCTTTCTTTGTCAAGGGGCTTCCCACCGATCCGGAAACAAAAAGAGGATGCCGCACGCGGCACCCTCTCGGTTCAAAAGGAGTCATTCGTTCATTCATCGTCCGAAAGATCCGACCCCGGCCGGATCTCGCGAATGCTTTCGATCACCGGCTGCTTCTCTTTCGGAAGCTGGCCGTTATCGTCATCGGTTCCGGCACATTCTTCTGCGATCCGGTCCACGATGTCCATGCCTTCGGTCACCTTACCAAACGCAGCGTAATTACCGTCCAGACTCGGCTGGTCATTCAGGCAGATGAAGAACTGCGAAGTCGCTGTATTCATATAAGCGGCGCTGTTCGCGCGATCCACCTTACGCGCCATGGAAATGGTGCCGCGCTCATGCTTCAACGGATTATCGATCCCGTTATTCGGGAACTCGCCGACAACGGTGCGCTGATCCTTAGCGCCTGCGCCCGTTCCGGTCGGATCGCCACCCTGGATCACGAAGCCGGCCAGGATACGATGAAACGTCACGCCGTCATAGAACTTTCTGTTCACCAGATCCAGGAAGTTTGAAACCGTCTTCGGCGCTGCATCCGCATCCAGTTCCAGTGTGATGGTGCCGTAATCGCGAACTACCATCTCGACGGTATGCTTTCCGCTTACGATCGCATACTCGCCATCGGTGCCCTTTTTCTTTTTCGGCGGGGCCGATTTGATCCAAAGAACTCCGGCGATTATGACCAGGACCGCCATGATCCCGATAAAAATGTAGGAACCGCGCTTCGACCGTTTTCTTTGATTTCCCGCGCCGCGCGCTACCGAACTGGTGCCATTATCCATTTCATTAACCTCCGATTCGGCAGGAACCGAAAACCGGTTTGCCGTTTCCGTCTCTGATAGAAAACGGGCAGGGAGAGAAACCTCCCTGCCCGTAAATTTGTATTCGTATATACTCGTTTTGCGTGATACTGCAGATCTCTGTGCGAGATGTGCGCACGAAAACCATATCGGTTCGAATTACTTCGCTGCCAACTCTGCCTTCAGAGAAGCGGTAAGCGCAGGAACGATCTTATTCAGGTCGCCTACGATGCCGTAGTCAGCAACTTCGAAGATCGGAGCCGTCTCATCCTTGTTGATCGCAATGATGATGTCGGACTCTTCCATACCTGCCAGGTGCTGGATCGCACCGGAGATACCGATCGCGAAATATACATGAGGACGAACGGTCTTACCGGTCTGTCCTACCTGCAGATCCTTCGGCTTCCAGCCTGCATCTACAACTGCACGAGAGCAGCTAACGGTGCCGCCCAGTACGGAAGCGAGGTCTTCGAGAAGCTTGAAGTTCTCAGCGCTGCCTACGCCACGGCCGCCGGATACGAGGATCTTAGCATCCATGATATCTACGGTATCGGTAACAGCCTTAACGACCTTCAGGATCTCAACGTACTTGTTGTCCGGTGTAAAGCCCGGGTTGAAGTTGATGATCTCAGCCTTAGCACCTTCCTGCTTCGGAAGCTTCTGCATAACGCCGGGACGAACGGTAGCCATCTGCGGACGGAAGTTCGGGCAGGCGATGGTTGCGATGGTGTTACCGCCGAAAGCGGGACGGGTCATGAGGAGCTGGTTGTGCAGCTGCTCCTTACCGGGGATCGCTACGAGCGGGAAATCACCGATATCGAGCTGTGTGCAGTCTGCGGTCAGACCGGTGTGTACTCTCGCGGAAACGCGGGGACCCAGGTCACGACCGATCGCGGTAGCACCTACCAGAACGATGTCCGGCTTGAACTCCTTGATAACGGATGCAACTGCATGTGCATACGGCTCGGTTCTGTAATCCTTAAGTTCAGGATCATCGATAACGATGACCTTATCTGCGCCATAAGCTGCAAGTTCATCAGCCAGACCTGCTACCTGATAACCTGCAAGAATAGCGGTAACTTCTGTTCCTAAATCTTTTGCGAGATCTTTGCCCTTTCCGATCAGCTCAAAAGCGATGCTGCTTAACTGATTGTCGACCTGCTGAGCAAAGACATATACGCCCTTGTATTCTTCTAATGCCATTTTATTCATCACTCCTATAGTATAATGGAAACGCTTTTATCAGATTACGTGCTTTTCTTTTAACTTGCCGACAATGTATTCAACGGAAGCATCTGCATCGAGATTTACCTTCTCGCCGGTACCCTTACGTACCTTATCGGAAGCCTTTGCGATCTGTGTAGGTGAGCCCTTCAGACCGAGGTTGGAGTCTTCAACATCGACCAGGTTTGCTCTGCCCCAAACAGTGATATCTGCCTTGAAAGCATCGAAGATGCCGCCCGGAGTCATGTAACGGGGAGCATTGAGTTCTGCCAGAGCCGTGATGAGGCAAGGCATCTTCGCCTTAACTACATGATAACGGTCATCGTACTGACGCTCAACGATCACGGAGTCTCCGTCGATCTCGATTTTCTGTGCATAGGAGATTACCGGAATGTTCAAATGCTCGGAGATCTGCGGACCAACCTGTGCGGTATCGCCGTCGATCGCCTGACGACCGGTAATGATGAGGTCGTAATCCAGGTTGCGGATCGCGCCTGCCAGTGTGGAAGAAGTAGCCCATGTGTCCGCACCGCCGAGTACACGGTCGGTTACGAGGATGCCCTTATCAGCACCCATGGCCAATGCTTCACGAAGAACCTCTTCTGCCTTCGGAAGACCCATGGTGATAACGGTTACTTCTGCGCCATACTGATCTTTTAATCTAAGTGCTGCTTCCAGTCCGGCTTTGTCATCCGGGTTCATGATGGTAAGCATCGCAGCACGGTTTAATGTTCCGTCAGGATTAAACTTAACGCCACCCTTTGTATCGGGTACCTGCTTGATACATACTATGATCTTCACAATCTTACGCTCCTTAATTATTTGTAATTTCTATTCTACTGATACTACGGATTTCTCCGTTTTTCAAACTCTCGAAATCCTACAACCATTCGCCGTCCTATCGCTTTCTGCGGAAATCGGTACGGCTCATGTTTGTTCGGGGCTCAAGGTCCGACTCGGCCATAAATGCCCGGTCGGTACTTTTCGACCCTTGTATCATTTAAGCAGTGCTGCAGAGATAACCATTCTCTGAACTTCGCTGGTGCCTTCGTAGATCTCGGTGATCTTTGCATCACGCATCATGCGCTCAACGTCGTACTCTCTGGTGTAGCCGTAACCACCGTGCAACTGAACTGCCTTTGTGGTAACTTCCATAGCAACTTCTGCTGCGTAAAGCTTAGCCATAGCTGCCTCTACGCTGTAAACAGTCTTGTGATCCTTCTGGTACTCGTCCTTCTTGCGAGCTGCAGCGTATACAAGATACTGAGCAGCCTGGCACTTCGTAGCCATATCTGCGATCTGGAACTGAGTATTCTGGAATGCGGAGATCGCCTTACCGAACTGCTTTCTTTCCTTTGTGTAAGCGATGGTGTTATCCAGAGCGCCTTCTGCAAGACCCAGAGCCTGAGCAGCGATACCGATACGTCCGCCGTCCAGTGTGTGCATGGCGATCTTGAAGCCCTCGCCGTCGCGGCCCAGAAGGTTTGCCTTCGGAATGCGGCAATCCTGGAAAATGAGCTCGTATGTGGAAGAACCGCGGATACCCATCTTCTTCTCTTTTACGCCGAATGTAAATCCGGGTGTACCTTTCTCCACGATAAATGCGGAGATGGTCTTCTTGGAGCGACCCTTAGCGTCTGTTGTAACGCCTGTGATCGCGAAAATAACATAAACGTCAGCTTCCTTACCGTTGGTAATGAAGATCTTGGAACCGTTCA
>ONPC01000023.1 GCA_900319565.1 uncultured Eubacteriales bacterium
CGGACAAACGGTAAACAAATTGACGGATTTGGAAAATATGGTATACTGGTTGTAGAATGAATCGGAGGTAAAAGACGAGAGAATCTTTTATCATCTGTGCGAATGAATTCAATCGGGAAAACGAAGGGGGATCAATACCTATGGCTCGTGTTTTAGAAGGTTTTTTACATGGTGTGAACCTGGGCGGCTGGCTGTCCCAGTGTGATCATACGAAGGAGCGTTACGACACGTTTATCACGGAGGCGGATTTTGAAACGATCCGTTCCTGGGGCATGGATCATGTGCGCCTGCCCATCGATTATGAGTTGGTAGAGGACCAGGACGGCGTCTATATCGAGGAGGGCTTCGGTTATATCGACCGCGCCATCGCGTGGGCGAAGAAGAACGGGCTGCACCTGGTGCTGGATCTGCATAAGACCTTCGGCTACAGTTTCGACCTAGGGTACGGGGAGAGAGGCTTTTTTGACAATGAGGCGTATCAGGAGCGTTTTTACCGGCTTTGGGAGGAGTTCGCGAAGCGGTATGGCGCGGAGACGGGAAATGTCGTTTTTGAGCTGCTGAATGAGGTCACGGCGAAGGAGTACAGCGACACGTGGAACCGCGTGTCCACGACGTGCATTGGCCGGATCCGCAAGATCGCGCCGGAGATGCGCATCATCGTGGGCGGCTATTACAACAACAGCATCGAAGCGCTGGTGGATCTGGCGCCGCCGGTGGACGACAAGGTGATCTACACGTTCCACTGCTACGAGCCGCTGATCTTTACACATCAGGGCGCACCGTGGGTGGCTGGCATGGACACTTCGTTCCGCATGCCGTTTGCCTCGACGTACCGGACGTATTCGAAGAACAGCAGCACGCAGGTCGATGCATTTAAGAACCTGGAGCTGGCGGCGTTTAAGGCGTTCGATCCGGATCAGGTTCTGGGAGCTGAATATTTTGAGCGCATGCTCGCGGAGGCGGTGCGTGTGGCAGAGGAGCGCAATGTCGCCCTGTACTGCGGCGAGTTCGGCGTCATTGACCGGGCGCAGGCGAAGGATGTGCTGGCATGGTACCAGACCTTCATCAAGGTGATGGACCGCCACGGCATCGGCCGCGCAGCCTGGAGCTACAAACAGATGGATTTCGGCCTGGTGGATCCGTACGTAGATCCGGTGAGAGAAGAATTATTGAAACTGATCTGAGCGCATAAAAGTCTGCCATCCGGAAGCGCTGACTCAAAACCGGGTTGCTGTATGTGGCAACCAAGCTCTTGCGGTCGGTTTCCGGACACGAGGGACTGTAATGCATTCATAAGGCGGACATAGGATCGAGCGGATGATGATCGCGCGAACGAGAAATCGGATCAGAGACCGTCGAAAAGGGACCCCTGAAATCCGGCTTCGAGCTGAGCGCAAAGTTTCGGATTTCACCGAAATCCGGAACGCGATCATCACCGCGAAGTGAGTTGGCCGCCGGTGAATACATTCAGTCCCGGGAATCAAAACAGAAAACAGGGAGAGGTTATGAATAAGAGGTTAGGAGCGGTACTGTCCGGTCTGTTGATCTCGGTCGGAGCACTGGTGGCGAGTTTTTCCGTCGCCTGCATTCTGATTCCGAACGATGCGATCGACTACGGCACGGCCGGCATTTCCATCATCATTAATAAATTGACCGGGTTTAACCTGTCGCTGACGGTGGCGATCGTGTTCATTCCGTTTTTGATCGCGGGCACCATCATGCTGGGGCGGACGTTCGGCCTGAAGGCGTTCATCGGCGCGGTCTGCTATACGGTCGGCCTGGAGGTGTTCGAGAAGATTCCGTTTGAACTGAACACGGAGCCCTATCTGGCAGTCGTGTTCGGCGGCGCCATCTTAGGCGCGGGTCTGGCGTTGATCCTGCGAAACGGCGGTTGTATCGACGGTTCGGAGATATTCGCGAACATGATCACGAAGAAACTCTACGACAGGACCGGAAAGAACTTCAGCATGACCTATATTCTGGTCGGTTTCAACGCCTGCGTGTACATGGCGGTCTTCATTTTGATCAACCGCAACGCAGCTCTGATGAGCCTTTTAGTGTACGTGGTGGCGACGTCCATCATTAACCAGTTTACGAACCACTTCGAGGCGATCAAGCAGGTCACCATCATCACGAAGGATCCGGAGCCGCTGATCACGGCCATCAAAAGGGATCTGAACAAAACGTGTACCATCATGAATTCGCAGGGTGCGATCGCGGGCGAAAACAAGATGCTGATCTGCTATGTGAGCTACTTTGAACTGCAGAAGATGAAGGAGATCATTAACCGGAATAAAGGCGTGTTCAGCACCGTATCGACGATCGACGAGATCCTGCGGTAACGGCTTTATCGGGCAATGTTAGGAGAATGACCATGATCGTGGACGACATACAAAAAGAACTGTTTGCGCTTCGGGACGAGAAATATGCTTCGTTTCAGAAGAACCTGATCCCGACGGAGTCACAGGAAGCGACACCGGCGGAGCAGATCATCGGCGTTCGGACGCCGGCGCTGCGGGACCTCGCGAAGCGGCTCGGAAAGCAGGAGGATATAGGCCTCTTTCTGGACACCCTGCCGCACCGATATTTTGATGAGAACCAATTGCACGCGTTCATAATCTCGGGCATGAAGGATTACGATGCCTGCATGGCACGCTTGCAGGCCTTCCTGCCCTATGTGGACAATTGGGCGACCTGCGACCAGATGTCGCCGAAGATCTTCCGAAAGCATAAGCAGGAGCTCCTGGGAGAGATCCGCAAATGGATCGTCTCGGAGCGTACATTTACCGTGCGTTTTGCCATCGGGATGCTCATGGAGCATTTCCTGGGTGAAGATTTCGATCTGCAGTATCCCGAGATGGTGGCGGGTGTCGTTTCGGACCAGTACTATGTGAACATGATGATCGCGTGGTATTTTGCGACGGCGCTCGCGAAGCAGTACGACGATATCCTGCCGTTCATTGAGCAGCGGCGGCTGAGCCCGTGGACACACAACAAAACCATACAAAAAGCGATCGAGAGTTATCGCATCACAGACGAACAGAAAGCGTATCTGAGAACCCTGAAAACGGGACGGACAACGTAACAGAATATCTATTGGAGGGTGAAAATGAACACAAAAAGACTGGACATCTGGGAGGAAGGCGAATACAACTTCCCGGCGGCTTACGGCTTCGTGCCGAACATCCGCGAATATTCGCACGGCGACG
>ONPC01000093.1 GCA_900319565.1 uncultured Eubacteriales bacterium
ATGCCCGCCGTCTCCGTGCGCAGGATCCTCCTGCCCAGGGAAATGGTCCGGCCGCCGGCTTCCCGCGCCAGGCGGATCTCATCTTCATCAAAGCCGCCCTCAGGACCGATCATAATGGCAATGGACTGTCCGGGCTTCACCTGTGACAGAATGCGCCGCGTCTCCTCCATGCCTTTTTCATTTTCATAAGGAACCAAAAACAGATCTGCGGCCGATGCTTCCCGCACCGCTTCCGCAAACGCAAGCACACCGGACACCTCCGGGATGTGCCCACGCCCGCACTGCTTCGCTGCGCTCTCTGCGATGGACTGCCACCGCGCCGTCTTCTTATCGCCGCGTCCCGCCTCCAGTTTCACTACACAGCGCTTCATGGCTACGGGAACGATCCGTGCCGCTCCAAGCTCCACTGCCTTTTGCAGGATCAGTTCCATTTTCTCCGACTTTGGCAGTCCCTGGTACAGCGTGATCGGACAGGGCAGTTCCTGCCGGCTCTCCTGAAAATACGCGATCCGTGCCACAGCGGCCTGCGCTTCCTCGTCGAAGCTCTCCAGGAGGCAATAATACTCTCCATCCGGCTCTTCGTCCGGGGACGATGCGCGCTCACTCACCATGAACGCCTCGCCGGGCCGCATCCGCAGCACATTCTTTATATGGGTATAATCCCGGCCTTCGATGCGGACCACTCCGTCCGCGATCTGCTCCGGCAAAACGAAAAATCTCTGCATGTTCTCATCCTGTACGGGGACACTCCCCGCTGCTGTGATTTACGCGGACACCTTGCGGCACACGAAGCTGACCCAGTCCTTCTGGTGGTTCACCTCGAGGATCTCGAACTCCGGGTTCGCCTGCAGCGCCTCACGCACGGTCTCCTCCTTCAGGTTGATGATACCGGAAGTGATGAAGATACCGCCCTGCTTCAGATGCGGCGCGATCACGCCCTGCAGCGGCACGATGACCTCCGCCAGAATATTCGCAACGACCACATCGTAGCAGCCGTAGCCGACCGCGTCCTTGATCGCGGGATCGCTGATGATATTGCCCGTGAGCACACGCAGTTTTTCCGGGGCAATGTCGTTCGCCTCACGGTTCTCATTCGTAGCCACGATGGCCGCCTCATCGAGGTCGGTGCCGACCGCGTCTGCCGCTCCGAGCAGGATCGACGTGATGGACAGGATGCCGCTTCCGCAGCCCACATCCAGCACGTGGTCGCCGGCCTTCAGGTACTTACGCAGCGCACGGATACACAGCTGCGTCGTCTCGTGCATACCGGTCCCAAACGCCGTGCCCGGATCGATCTGCACCAGAAGCTTATCCTTATGCTCCTCGGGTACGGACTCCCAGGTCGGTTTAATCAGGATGTCATCCACAGTGAACGGTTTGAAGAACTCCTTCCAGTTGTTCATCCAGTCCTTATCCTCGGTCTCGGACGCATCGATCTCAAGGCTTCCGACCGGGACGAACTGTCCGATCTCCTGCATGCCCTCGCGTACTGCCTGCAGGGTCGCAGGGATATCGTACGTATTGTCCAGATAAAAACTGATGCGCGCGGTGCCGTCATCCGGAGGAAGTTCCGGAAGAATGTCGATAAACATGCCCTTCGTCTCTGCTTCGGTCAGAGGAACGTTATCCTCGATCTCCATGCCGACGATACCGATCTCGTCGAATAATTCGCCGACGAAATCAATGGCAGCTGTCGTTGTATGCAACGTAAATTTATTCCACTTCATAAAAATCCTATCCGGTCCGCCGCAGTATTTTGCGGCTTTCCCGCGGGTTCGTTCTAGGGCTTGCGCCCAACCCGCCACCTTACATCTTACCAAAGCTTTTCAAAATGTGCAAGCCTAAGGTCGAACCTTAGACGCAGAAATGATCCCTGGAGTTATTCATGATATCCGATTTCTTTCCTTTTTATCCCAAACGCCCCTATCCGGTCTGCCCTGTCCCCTCTCGTGTGGTCGAAGTCACCCTGCGAAAGCAGGAGGTCTCGCTGACTCTGTCGGGGTCGCATCTGATCCTCGTGCTTTCGGGAATCGCGCACTTTGGCGTCGAACAGGCGCTTCTATCCGGCGACCATCCGGCGGGGACCGTGTTGTTTTCGTTATCTCCCGGTTCCTATACGATAGGTTCCGGAAGCGCCGCCGTCTGCAGCCTTTGCATCTATGGATTTGATGTCGGGCAAATGCAGTCCGGCCTGTGCTGCGTTTCTTCTCTTTTTTCCTGCATTTCCCCGGTCCGCCGGATGTCGGCCGGCACGCTGTCCCATCTGACGGAAGCGCTCCATGAAGCTCTGAAGCACGATCCGGTCGGCGGCGATATTACCGCAGCAGGTCTGCTCTATCCGTTTTTTCTGTCTCTGGCGGCAAACAGGCCGTTTTCTCCCGCATCCGGCCATGGAATGCCGCGCGGCAGGGGTGCCGGAGGCATCGGCCTTTCGGGTGATCCGCTGATCGAAGCCATCGATTTTATCGTACGTAACCACGCCGGCCCCATCGGCGCCGCCGATATCGAACGCGTGGTCATCGATACCGGCGGCTCCCGGGCCCAAACCTCGCGCCTCTTTGAGGCCGCCTTCGGCATTCGGCCGGTGGAGTATCTCCGCCAGTACCGACTGCATCGGGCCGCCCTGCTTTTGGAACACAGCGACCTGAGCCTGGATTGCATTGCCCAAGCATGCGGTTTCGTCGGCCGCAGCTACCTGAGCGCCCTTTTTACCAGGTATTACGGTGAAAGCCCGACCATGCGACGTAAGCGACTCAGGAACAGATCTGAATCTTAAACTGGGGAACTTCCTGGGACGCACATAAGATCACCCGTAAAACACCGGAAAGAACTTCTGAATCGTCAAAAGAAAAGCATATGAAAAGGGCCTGTGAAAAACGATTTCCCGTTTTCTCACAGACCCTATATTCATCTTTCGTTTATTTTACAGACGGAAACGGGGACCGTTTTCCTCTTCACTCATCTTACCCTGTGCATCACGACGATCGTACAACTGTGCCGCCTCGATGTACTTCTGCATGAACATGATCATGAACATCATCTTAACGACCAGTGCAACACCGGTGACCCAGATCGGGATCTTATCGATATAAGCAGCTGCCTCGACCAAAACCGTGATGGCTGTCACGATATTCCACATGGTGCGAAGATCTACACTGCCCATGATATAGCCGTATTTATCCTCCATGCCGTGGATACCTTCGATGATGACATAAACGATCGCGATCGCTGCCAGGATCTCAATGATCTTGATCACGTGGTACAGTGGCTCTGCCCAGCTTTGAACGCCTGCCAGATACAGTACGGCAAACGGAACCGTCACGAACATCAGGATTTGTGCGATCTTATAAGACAAACCCAAAACCTCGTTCTCCTTACGGATCGGCTTCAAGCCCTTTCTCACGAAGAAGTAACCGACACATGCCGGTAAAAGCGGGATGACCATCGTGTCACCGACGAGGGGACGAAAACAAAAAGAAATGATCAAAAAACCAATTGCAGAAAGCGCCATTCACGTTTCCTCCTTTTTCTCAACTGCCTTATATTATACTCTTCTTCACGGGAAATGTAAAGGAGTAAAACGAACATCGGCCTTCTGCTCATTATCTCTTCCGACCGAACCTTATTCCGTTTCCTCTTCTTCCGGTTTCATCCGCTCCGCCGCTTCCTTCATAAGGCGGATCATTCCTTCACGAAATGCTTCGTAGTTTTCCGGGTGTTCGGTGCCCATGGCGGAGATGCTGCCATCCTCGTAGCAAATACTGATCTGGAACCACTCCTCATTGTTGTAGTCCTCTGCCGCACGATCCCAACCATACCACTGCATGATGTCGTATTTTCTTACCAGCGCGTCCACCTTTGCAAAAAAGTCTTCGGTATCGGGCAGCAGCCGGCAAATATTGAACGATTCTGTTTCAAAAATCGCTCCGCTCTCCGATTTGACCTGAATATGAGCATTATCCGCACGAACATCCGGTCCTAAGACAAAGAGTTCATAACGGTCCCGACCGCTTTTGCCTCTCTGGATGAAGTTTGCCAACACGCTGGTGACCTTGCCGCTCACGCCCTTCTCGATGATCTTCCGATTCTCGATCTCGATCACACGCTCTCGCAGCGGTTGAAATATCTCCTCCATCTCCTGGCGAAACGCCGGGTACCCGTTGGGAAATGCATTGGACCCGTGGGCATACATGTTCTTCCCGTCACGAAAACGGAGTGCCAGTGAAAAACCATCCCCGTCCAGGACATGACGCGCCGAGCGGGAAAAACCGTCCCACTTCCACAGTTTGTGGTTCTCATAGAGAGCCGCGACCCGCGCGGCCGTTTCTTCATCCACTTCGATCGAAGATTTCTCAAACGGGTATTCCATTCCTTCAAACGAGAACACCGGCGGCGTATCAAACGAAAGCTCGTAGCTGTAACTGTTGCCTCCGATGCTTCCGATGTACCGGTATTCAAAACAGGTCATCCCGCATGTATTGGCCACGCCGTTCTCGCCGGCTCCTTCCGGCCCCTCATATCCAAACGGATCCTCCGGCTCTGCCGGCTTTCCATGTCGGAACATTCCCTTCAGTTTATCGAACCATGTTTTTTTCCTTGCCATCGATCCCCTTCTCCCTTCGTGATCTTTCTCCCTCTACTATACCATGAAACCGTCCGAATTTCACGTTTAATATTCATCCAGAAAATGATGCCGTACACCCTTTTGCTTATATTCGATCACCGTGTCGAGGTTCACATTTTCCATGCTTCGGAAAATGTTGGATTCGACGAAGGGGTTGGTCTTCTTCAATTCCGCGATCAGTTTTTTGACCTCCAGCCGCTTCGACGACGTGGTGCCGTCCTCGTGGCAAGTCGAGCAGGTGTCTGTGAAATGGCAGGCACACTGCAGGAAATGCAGGTCGTTGTAGTCTCTCCAAGCGCAGATATCGCTCTCCCGCACCAGATACATGGGGCGGATCAGCTCCATCCCTTCGAAATTCGTGCTGTGCAGTTTGGGCATCATGGTCTGGATCTGCGCGCCGTGCAGCATCCCCATGAGGATCGTCTCGATCACGTCGTCGTAGTGGTGCCCGAGAGCGATCTTGTTGCAGCCCAGCTCTTTCGCCTTGCTGTACAGATAGCCTCTGCGCATGCGGGCGCACAGGTAGCAGGGGCTCTTTTCGATCGTGTCCACCGTATCGAAGATCGTGCTCTCGAAAACGGTGATCGGGATGCCGAGCGCGGCGGCGTTGCTCTCGATCAATGCACGGTTCTCCTTATTGTAGCCCGGATCCATCACGAGAAATGTCAGTTCGAAATGCATCTTGCGGTGCCGCAGGATCTCCTGAAACAGTTTCGCCATCAGCATGGAATCCTTGCCCCCGGAGATACAAACGGCGATCCGGTCGCCCTCTTCGATGAGCTTGTAATCCCGGCAGGCCTTTGCAAACGGGGAAAACAGCGCCCTGCGGAACTTCCTCTGAATGCTCTCCTCCGCGCGTTTTTGCTTCGCCTCCCGGTCGACTTCGTCATTCATCAGCACCTTCAGGTACGCATAATAACCATCGACCAGGCTGTAGCAGTCCCGCCCACGAAGCGCGACTGCATTTTCGTCCATGTCGCGAGTCCGTCGGCCGATCTCACAGTAGAAGACCAGTTTCTTTTCTTTGGGTATCTCGGATAAGGCATCCTCTTCCTCCAACCGGTCCACACAGAAATCGACGGCTCCGGGAATCCTCCCGTATGCCGTCCGTTCTTCACCTCGTATATCCAAGAGGACATAGGAATCCTCCGGTAATGCTTTTATTTCGTCAAATGTGATCTCCCGCATTCTTTTTCGTCTCCCGCTTCGCAGATGGATCCTCACCGGATCATGGTACTCATGATAACACCACAAAACCACTATGTCAATCGGTGAAGCATGTCCCAAGGGCGTGCATGCCCAGTTTATCTACAGGAACATCTCCATGTCCGCTCAGCCGGGCAAATGACTTTTTTCTACACGAACATCTCCATGTCGATGCAGGTCCAGGTGCCGATGGGCAGCTCGCAATCCCGCTGCGAATAAGGCTGAAAGCCTACCGCTTCATAGCAACGCTTCGCGGCCGGGTTGTTTTCAAACACGCCCAGGTCGATCCGGGAGGCGCCCAGGTGCTCCTTTACGTATTCGACTCCGAGCCGGAGCATCTTCGTTCCGTAGCTTTTGCCGCGAAGCGTCGGATCCACGATCACGAAACCGAAGCGGACCGAACTTAAATCTTCCGGGCGCGGGTAACGGATAATAAAATGTCCCACAACATTTCCGCTTTCATCTACAGCCGTCAGCGGGTAGAAATGCCCTTCGTCTAGCTGCGGCGCGTAGTTGGTCAGGATGTCCCGGCCCGTAAGTGGGAACTTGTTGAAGCGATCCGAAGACCATTTGTATAACTCCTCCTCCGACCGAAGCCATCCAGCTACGATCGGCGCATCATCCGTTTTAAAATCTCTCAGTATCATATCCTGTCTCCTGTTATGTAATTCTCGAGGAAAGCCGGCGGACTGCCCCGTTTTTCAGGGAACCGACAGTCCGCCCCGCATCCTACAGCACGATCAGCGGGATCTTCATCTCGTCTTCGGTCAGACTTCCGTGCATGGACAGCCAGCGCTCCTCCGTAAAGTAGATCGTGAGATCCGTGATCGCGATCGCGAGATAATCCCCCAGCATGCCGCGAAACTCCGGATGCGGCGTTCCCGTGCCCATGAGCTGCCGTTCAATGACTTCCTCCATCGGCATCAGGATAAACGTTTCACCGAAGAGGCGGTTGAACTCCTGCACGAAGAATTTCTTCTTCTCCTCTTTGACGAAGAAGTTGAGCGCACGCGGCTCCAGGGACGGCCAGCGTACCAGACAGTCACAAAGCTCCGGATAGTCCGCCAGCATCACCGAATCGGTGTCCAGGTGCCCGTGGTCGGCCATGACGATAAACAGCGTATCCTCGAGTTCCCGGGCCAGTTCGGAAACGACCTGCTCCATGTGGGCCATGGCATCCAGGACGATCTGCGTCCCGCCGCCGTGTCTGTGCAGCAGCCCGTCCGGCTGGTTCCAGTACGCGTAGACATATTTCGGCTCCGGCTGCTCGCAGCGTTGCCGGATCTCGCGGCAGACATCGTCTATGCTTTGCAGCGAAGGATCGGCAAATGGCGCGATCAGATAGGCTTTCTGCCCGCTTTCACAGATCCGGTCCACGATGTTGACATAGGGCGTCACCGTCTGTGCCACATTGTAGTCCGCTGCCGGAACTTCCGTGATCTGCTCCAGGTTCAGGAACACGGTCACGTTCTTATCGATCGACGGATAGTAACAGTCCCAGCCGAGCCAGCCGTGCTCGCAAGGCTGCAGGCCACTCAGCACCGAGGTCGTCGCCGCCGTCGTCGTGGACAGGAAGGTCGAGTTGTACGTACCCGCCAGGTGGCTGCGAAACGCTCCGGCCGGCTTTAAGTGCCGCTCCATGATCTTCGTTCCCATGCCGTCGAGCAAAAGTACTACGATGTTCTTATAGTCCCGCTCCAGATAGGTATCCAGCTGCGGAAGCGTAGGTCCCACTGTCTTTATACCGAACTTCTTCAAAATCGAATTCGGCAGGTTCGCGATGCAGTTTTTGTAATCCGGGCTGACCAGTTTCCCCTCCGCAAACAGCCGGTCCAGGCGCAGATCCAGCTCCTTTGTTACGATCTCCACCTCCGGCTTCGGATCCTTCACGGCGATCTGAAACGCATCCTCATAGATGACCTCGCCGGGCAGTTCTTCGCACTCGGAGCGATAGAGTTTCAGCCCGTATTTCCCGGCCATGCCGCGGTAAAACGTCATCTGCGCCCAGATATCATTGCCCTCCGGCGTATCCTTAAACCAGGTGACGGCGCCGTCCGGGTTTCCCGCCTCATAAAACGGAGGCACAGGCAGCACCTCCTCAAAATAAGCGCGGTTCTTCCAATAGGTCGCGATCTCTTCTTCGTTCATGGTCTTCGCGTCGACCAGCTTGCTGATCGCGGTGAAGATGCCCCTGGGCTGCTTCGTGATCCATGCCACATCGGCCGTGTGTACTCTGTAGTATTTCATTTTCCCTCTATCCCCTTTCCGAAAGTTCGTTACCTGCGCCGGAAAAATGTATAAAAAAATCCACCTGCCCGAAAAGACAGGTGGTTCAGTATACAAAAAACCTTGATCTGAAACTCTATTCTTTCCGAAGACCGATATATTTACCTATGCAAACAGAACCATCCACGTGATCCACATGTACGGTTACATTGACGGTATATCTATCTTCGGAGGCAAAACGTCCCATGGTCAAAGGTCTCCTTTCGTAAGTAATTTTCACAAGTATACTCCTGCCCGGCGGCTCTGTCAACCGTTTTTTTCGGAAAATTCGAACTTTTTACGGCTGTTTACAGGCTCTTTCCGGGTTCTCCCCAGGCGCCCATGTCTCTTCCGTCGTAACCGAAGTAGTGTTTGCACGTGGTCTTCACCGGGGCAATGCGGCGCAGTTTCTGCTCCACGGTCTCGTCGGATGAAAGTGACGAATCCTGCAGGACGTTCCGGATCTTACACAGCATGACCTCTCCGTCATGCAGCGGTATGAACTGCATCACTTCCAGTTCAAAATTCACCGGGGACGCATTTACGACCGGCACAGGAAGCACCGCTCCCTGTCCGAACTCGAGGTCGACCTTCATCTTATTCGGATCACTGCCGCTGACCGTGCCCATATGATCGGCGATCGGAAGCAGTTCCTCGGTCACCAGATTTGCCGAAAACATCTTCGTCCGGTGGATATTTTCCTTCGTGGTCTTGTTGCCGCCGATGCTGCACATTACGCCCATCTCGCCGTCCCAGATATAACTGAACCAGCAGAACAGCCCGAGATCCGGGTTCCCGTTTTCATCATAAGTGCCGTACAGAAACAGCGTCTGCGGGCAATAATCGTTGTAGGGTTTTAAACTGACCTTTTCCATGTTACTCCTCCTTCAGTCTTTGCAGAATCGCGGTGTGATCCCCGAGAAACCGGAAGGTCTGCATACCGGCCTTCTGCGCTCCGGCTACATTGTCCGCGCGGTCGTCGACGAACAGACATTCGTCTGCCTTCAGGCCGTACTTCTTTAGAAACGTTTCGTAGATCTCCAGATCCGGCTTCAGCATGCGGTAGTCCGAGGAAACGAAGACACCGTCGAAGAAATCAAGCGGCAGAAACTTCGGAAAATACGTGTAGAACAGGTCACTGGCGTTCGAAAGCACGTAGATGCCGTAGCCCCGCGCCTTCACCTCGCGGCAGAACGCTTCGGCGCCGCTTAGCGGCGACATGCAGATGTCCCAGTGGTCCGTACATTTGCGAAGCGTCTCGTGAAATCGCTCCGGCACACGGACACGCACCAGATCAAAGCGATCCTTATCCTTGATGTCTCCGCGGTCTCCGAGCGCCCACTCCGGGCCTTCGAACAACTCCCTGCGGATCACTTCCTTCTCCTCCTCAGATGTGCAAAACGTATTCAGGACGAATTCGGGGTTGTAGTCCAGGAGGACATTGCCCATATCAAGAACGATGTAGCGAATCATTTATAATCCTTTCTCTACGTGCAGTTCGTAAATCCCACCGCGGTCGTTCGCATGCCACGGCATCCTATGTAATGCCGTAAACGGCCACGCCGAATACCGCTGAGATCACGATCAGCAGGATCGGTGACATTTTTTTCTTCCACAGCTTTCGGGGTCCCCAGTACACGAGTGCTAAAACCGCCGTCATAAGCAAGGGCAGGTAGTCTCTGTCTCCCCTAAATACAGGCTCTATCCCGTTCTTAAGGATCATGTAAAGACCCGTCGCCAGAATAATGCCGATGATGCACGGCTTTAGGCCGCGAAGAACAGCCTGTACACGCGGGTCATTCAACACCTTTCGCAGGAGGACCATGATCAGTAATATGATGAAAAACGCGGGAAGGATCACGGCCGTTGTCGCCACGATGGCGCCGGGAACTCCGGCCTGGGTGCTGCCGACATACGTCGCCAGGTTCACCATGATCGGGCCGGGCGTGCTCTCGCTGACGGCGATCATATCCGTCAGAGCATCCTCCTCCAGCCAGCCGAACGCGAGAACGACATCCCGTATCAGGGGAATGGCTCCGTACGCTCCGCCGAAGGAAAACAAGCCGACGATCAAAAAGCCCAGCAGCAATTCCAAATAGGTCATGTTCCTTCACCTGCCTTCCGCGTCTTCGTCCCTCCCACCGAATACGCTGCCAGGCTGACGCCACCGGCGATCAGCATGAGCAGGATCGAAGAAAAGTTCCACGCAAAGAGGTCGATCAGGAGCATGGCCGTAAACGAAACACCGAGGATCACCAAGGGCAGGCGCTCCCGTTTCATCTTGCGGATCATCTGAATGCCCGCATCCAGGATCATGAGGCCCACGGCGATCCGGATGCCCTTAAATGCATTGGCCACCCATACGATCTCCAGGAAGCGATTCAGAAACAGCGAGATCAAAAGAAGAATGACAAACGAGGGCAATACGACCCCCAGCGTTGCAGCGATGGCACCGGAAATGCCCTTTTTCCTATAACCCACAAAGGTCGCGCAATTGATGGCGATGGGACCCGGGGTAGCTTCCGAAATCACGGTCACATCCATCATCTCATCATGCGTGATCCATTTTTTCTTCTCAACGCAGATGCTTTCTATGATGGGAATCATGGCCAGTCCGCCGCCGAACGTGAACAGGCCGATCTTCGCAAAGGTAAGAAATATCGTCGAAATCATACAACTTGTTTCCTGCTATTTCGATCACGGATCTACGACTTCGTAGTCCATGCAGTTCCGGCTCGCGGTGAAGGGGCGCACCTTCGTGTCCGCCACTTCGACATGTGCAGGATGTGCGGCATAACCTTTCAAAGCATCTTCGTCCGTGAAGCACGAATCCAACATGACGTCGCAGTTTGATGAGGGCAGCGGGGACGTGTTCACCGTGATGCCCAAAAGCCCCGGGATCTGTCCCATCAGACCTTCCAGTCCGTCCTTAATGCCTTTTTTAACTTCGATGCCGGCCTCCCCGGCATACTCTTCCTTCAGTTTCCATAAGATCACATGTCTTACCATGATCGTAATCCTCCAGTTTCATTAAATCATAAACAGCATCGGAAAGCCTCTGCAGCTCCCGTGCCTCTATACTTCGATCCCGTATTTCGCAAGATCGACCCGGTTTCCATTTACTTCGATCCCGTCGGCCTCCAGCAGTTTCTTCTGCACGCCGGCGCCGCCGAAGACGAATTCGGCCGCCAGTTCCCCCTTCGCGTTCACGACGCGGTAGCAGGGTACGCCCTCCGGATCGGTATTTTTGTGGAGCGCGTTGCCGACAGCGCGGCACATGCGTTCATTGCCCGCCAGCTTCGCGACCTGCGCGTAGGTAGCGACCTTCCCGCGCGGGATCTGCTTCACCGCCTCGTAGATACGCTTCGTCGGCGAGTCCGCCACGAGGTCGTAGCTCTCCGCGATCATCAACTTCAGGTCCGACACCGGAACGCTTCCGTCCAGGATGACCGTGTTCCAGTGCTTTTTGTTTTGATGGTAGCCCGGGATCACGGCGGCGTATTTTCTGCGCCAGAAGCGTCCCCACTCCGGATCCACCTTGATGTTGATCCGAATATGGCCGTCCATCTCATACGTCCAGAGAAAGGCCTTTCCGCCCGGCGCCACCCGCACCAACTGCCAGTTTTGGTCGTGGAACGGTGCCTCCTGATAGGTATCGGGAAATGAAAGACCGTAAGCCAGGACTTCCTCCCGCGTGGTCATTTTCGTCGAATCCTCGCCACTTACATTTTGTTTCGTACGATCCTGTACGAATGTCTCAAAGTCCATGGATGATCCTTTCCGTTATGCCTCGCCTTTGAAGATCCCTGCCAGCCATCCGGTCACACCTTCGGGCAGGCGTTCCTCCATCGGCGTCCCGTCGTCAAACATCAGGTTGATGTGCATGCTGTTGACCAGACAGTGCTGCCCCATCTCCACGCCGCCGAAGATCGACGCGATGCCGCCGTCCCCGTTACGCACCCACTCGGGAATGAAAATAAAGCAGTGCTTCATGGCCCTAAGGTCGGAAAGTCTCGGAGCGACTTCCTTCTCGTAGTTGTGGAATTCGTCACGCCGGCCCAGCGCAAAGAAGAGATATTTTCCCTGCTTATCGAACTCCTGTAGTTTCTCCGCCGAAGGCAGGTCGGTCCCGCCGATCGGGATCGCGATGTCCAGATCGTCCATGTAACAGTCCATCATGTGGAACACATATCTCGCGCCGGCAGAGTTTCCGAAATACACCTTCTTCGTCACGCCCTCTGTCTTCGTTTCAATATAATCACGGATCAGGGCGCGGACCATATCATCGTAGGACGCATCCCAGCAGCCCTGGGTCCGACCGTTTTCATCCCGGTATTCATTGGCCACAGGAACCAGAATGTACGCGCCTCCCATGGTCTTCTGGTAAGCATCCGAAGCATAGAACTCGGCGCCGGTATAGTTGATGCAGGTATCACCGACAAAGGAATTGCTGGCTCCGTGAAACGAGACCAACAAAGGATAGCTGCGTCCGGACGGATAGCCGTACTCCCGGGGATCGAAGAAATAATACTTCATGCTCCGGCCGTCTTTAAACGTGTAGTGCACGGTGTGAAAACGATCGAAGTACTTCCCGATCTCGTAGGTCGGATTCGGGGAGATAAAATCATCATCCAAAACATCCTTCAGCCACTCGCCGACCGGACGGTCCGCGAGCGCGTCGACCTTCAGAATCTTCTCGAAAAACCGGCGGCTCCGGTAGATGTGCGTTTGGATCGCCGTCTCAGACTCGAGATACGCAAGCATCCCTGCGCGGTCGACCCACCGGTACTCCACGGTCTCGCCTTCCTGAAGTTTCACGGAGTTTTTATCACAGTTTGTGTAGGCGATGTACGAATAGAACAGACAGGGCTTTCGCTCGTTCGTGGTCCCGATCAGGATCAGGCGGTCCGCCGTGATGCCGGTCTCCTCCAAAAGTTCCCGCTTTGCGCAGGTGATCGGGTCCTCCCCGGTTAGTGCCGAACCCCCGGCGCTGGCTTCCCAGTAGCCGGGGTAGGCTTCTTTCTTCGAAGAGCGCTTCACAAGCAGAAATGATCCGTCGGTATGGCGCACCAGGATCTCACACACGATATGGTACCGGCCGTCCGGTATCTCCCGTCCTGCCGCTTCCCATTCGCGCAGCCAGGTCTCCCCTGTCTTTTCTCCGTTTTCATCATACAGATCCCAAATTTCCATGTGACCTTCTCCTTTTTTCGGTATATACATGATGGATCTATTATACCCGAAATGGACCGAATTTACAACCAAAGGCCACTAATGACGGCAAAAGCTTTCCTCCGGTCCGAAGTAACTGTCGGGCAAAGACTCCGTCGCCGGCCACAGCATTATCTTCTCGAAAACAAAGCCCGGATCTCCGGCGTAAACTGTCAGTTCATTTAGCCCGGCGTTCAGTTTGACCTTTGTCTCCACGCGGCGTGCATGGTCACGCACTCCGTCCGCCCAGTCTTTGTCGAACCACTCCGTATAGTAGTTTTTCGGTACGCCGGCCATCGCCTGCGGTTCGTCCCCGTTTACGGAAAATGCGAACCGGATCCGCCCGTTTTTTACCGAAGGATTGCGTGTCAAAAGCAGAAAACAAAGCTGGTATTCTGCCGTTTGGCCTGCCTCAAATCGGTAAGTGACCGAAGGCGCAGTCGCAGGCTCCTCATATACTTCCATAGCGGGCAAAGCTTTCACCGCCGCGCCTTCCCGTCCGAGGTGTTCGATCACGAAAAAGCCCTTCCCGTCAACATCCTTTTTCTCGCTGAAATGCTCGGCACGAATGCAGATACGACCTTGGCGTTCGACAAAGCATTCCTTCGACGATTGCCGTCCGTCCGCGACGATCCGAATATCCGACCATGTCCGCTGCCCGTTATCAAAGCGAATATTCAGTCGGCAGTCCGTCTCGACCAGATCGTCGAACTTCGCCCGATCCACCGTGAAACATAAGGTCGCGCGGCCACCCTCACCCACTTCCACGCGCCCATTCGGCACGTCGCAACGCAGCCAGGGGCAGTCATAAACCAGCTCATAGGAAAAGGATATATGGCCCCGGGAATCCACATCCAGTAAAACTTCCTCTGTATCCGGCCGCGTAAAGTCATCGTTGATCATAGGACCTCGATCCTGCCAATGCGCTCCAAGATGGTAGGCGTCGCTTCCGCGAAAGCTCACTACGGCCTTTGCGATCGGAAGCGGTGTCACCCACTGCGTCGTCGGATAGGTCCAGTCCTTATCGTCCCAGTCACGAAAACCGGTGTGCGCAGAACTCATGATATGGTTCCATTTTCCACCGAGGATCGCATGATACGCCGCCACGATCTTCGCATCGTTCTCCACACGCTCCCGCACGCTCTGTGCGTAAACATTGGCGTAGACACAACCGCGTTGTGCCAGCACCTTATTCATAGCGGCCTCCACCCAGGCCAGCACCAGGTTCAGTGACGCCACCGCCGGATAATAGATCATGCTCCGGTATGTATCCAGCGCTGCTCCCGTAAGATTTGCATTCAGTTCCTGTGCTGTCTCGATGATCTCACTTACTTCCTTACGGACGCATTCGCCTTCCCGAAAATGTACAGGATGATAGACGCCCTCGTACATAGCCTCGGGAAAACGAGCCGCATTCCATTTTGTATAGCCGTCCAGCACGACGAACATCTTCTCTTTCTGTGCCGGCGTCAGACGATCAGCGAACTGGATGTTAAGCCATCTCCTTGCAAACATTTCCGTCGCATTGACCGCTCCGCTGCCCCATGTTTCATAGTCATACGCAAGCTCCATGAAGTAACACAAGGGATATTCCACCGCCTTGATGTCGCCAACGTTCACGATCCACATCTCCCGCACACCGGCCTCGTATGCCTGCGTCATCTGCTCCCAGGTCTTCGTCAGGCGGTTGCAGTTCGTCCACTCGTAACTCACCGGCGCCCCGTGGTAGTCAAAATGATAATACATCCCGAAGCCTCCCGGGTGGTTGCGTTCATGGCCCTGCGGGAGTCGGCGCAGGTGCCCATAATTATCGTCGCTCAGAAGGAAAATGATATCTTGAAGTTCGTCCCAGTCTTTGAGCCCCTCGCAGCTTTCGTCGCCGTAGTAATAGTCTTCCACTTCTTTATAGATCGCCAGCATACGCGGGATCTTCTTAAGATCCTCGTTCCAGTTCTTGCGAAGCAACGAATGCTGGGTGCGGATCGCACTTTTGATCACCTCGACATTGTCCTTCATGGTCGATCCTTCCGGCATCAGTTCGGAGTCATTCTCGCCGCGCATACCGATCGTCACGATGTTTTCAAACGGACGGTTTCGGAGGATGCCGTCCTCCCAGAACCTCGTGATCGCAGGCGCATTCGAGACGAAACTCCAAGTCGGATCCTCCCCGTATTTACGGTAGATCTGCTGCCACTCAGCGCCCGCGCGGCACATCGGCTCATGATGGGACAGGCCGATGATCACGCCGAGGCAGTCGGCCAGCTCCGCATTCGCTGCCCCCGGACCATCCTCGGAGAAAACGGACCGCCACATCGCGGGCCACATATAGTTTCCCTTTAGTCGAAGCAGCAGTTCGAAGACCTTCCTGTATGCTTTCACGTTGATCCCGCCGAACGTATCCACGCACCAGTTTCCGAATGCCGGCCACTCATCGTTGATGAAGAAACCGCGATATTTCACGGAGGGCTCCTTCGAAACATATGTTCCGTTGAGTTCCAAAGCCGGAGCCTCCGATTTTACGGGAACCGCGTCGCCGAAATAAACGAGTGGTGAAACGCCGATCATTTCAGACAGCCGAAACATCCCGTAGATCGTTCCACGTTTATCGCTTCCGGCGATGACCAGAAGTTCACGGATCCCGGGCGCATCGGAATAAGGCAGCGTGATCCGCCGGAGCATATACACTTCCCTTTTTTCACGGATCCCTTCGGTGTTTAGTTTCCCCTCGCGTTCCAACCGGGTAAGCAGCGGACTTACGCCGAGCGTAGCCACCAGCACCACTCGGTCCGCCTTACATTTGCCCGGATCACACACGATCGCGGGCAAAACATCCCCAACCATCTGTATATCCTCAGCGACCGTCTCCGCGATCATGAGCACACCTTCCAACGCCTCTGCCTCGATCAAAAGATCCGCGGCTATTCCATTCTTCACCACATAAAACGTATCCATACAAGCCTCCGTATCATTCTTCTGCGTTTTTTCACGTATTTATTGACCCTGAAGTAGCCGCACCTGTATTTCCTCACATTTCGTAAACATTTGCGGAACAACGGGCCACACCCTTGCCAGCTTTCCGTTTCTATGGTATCATAACTTCACGCAATTATCATTGCGTGTTTTACTAATTTTATTGCGTGAAACAGGAGTGTTTATGAACCGATCTGCCATACAGCCGACTTTGGAAGCATTTTCCGAGGATCTGTCTTGTTCCCATAAAACGACCACGCAGAACGCCAGTTATGCCTATCATCGGCACGACGGCTGCGAGGTCTACCTGTTTTTATCGGGAAATATCAAACTCTACGTGGAGCAGACCTGCTTTCTGCCCGCTCCCGGAAGCCTGGTTGTGATCGCGCCGACGGAAATGCACCGCGTCGTGACCTTGGATGAAACACCCTATGACCGCATCGTCATATATCTGAAGCAGGAGTACCTTGATTCCTTAAGCACAGATGGTGTAGACCTCTCCGCATGCTTCTTCGAACGCCCCGTCGGAACGCAGAACCTGCGTGTCTTGTCGCCGGCCGCGCTGGATGAATTTCTGGTCCTCTATGAGGAACTGGCCCACACGGACGACTCGAATGTAGCAAAGCCCTATGGCGCTCCTCTCCGGCGGCGAGCCTATGCTTCCCTGCTGCTCCTTTTCATCAACCGGGTGTTCCAAAACCTCCCGGCAAACGCTCAAAACCATATGCCGATCTACATCACCGAGACCATGCGATACATCGACGAACACCTGCGCGAGCCTCTGCGCCTCGCCGATCTGGCCGCGCGCTGTCACATCAGTGCAAACTATTTAAGCACGCAGTTCAAGCTCCATACGGGGCTTACCCTGCGTGCTTATCAACTGGATCGCAAGATCCACTGTGCAAAAACCTTATTGCGTCGGGGCTACGGTGTGACGGAAGCCTGCTATCAGTCCGGCTTCAACGACTACGCGAACTTTCTCCGAAGTTTTAAGGCAAAAACCGGCATTTCCCCGGGAAAATACGCAAAATGATACGGAGCGGGCTTTCTTCTGCCCGCTCCGAAATCTTATTTCTCATATTCTTTCAATACTTTTTTCAGCAGTTTCGGATCGTCCGTCATGATGGCGTCGACATCCTTTTCGATCAGCATGCGCATCTCGTCCGCATCGTTGATGGTCCAGTACTGGACCGCCATGTTTCTGCGGTGTGCCCGTTTGATATAGGTATCCCGCGTCAAATTCAGTTTGATCCCGGCGATCTTAAACGAAGTCGGGATCTGGAGGCAGGTGAAATCCACGTTTGCGAACAGATTGACCCCGAAGAGCTGCGTAATGATAAACTTACCCGCGCCGGCGGTGGAGCCGCCGCGCATCAGTGACGGATGCTCGTTGCGCAGATTCTCTTCGATCTCCGGGTGGAAGGTACCGATAACGATATGATTCTTATAATCCGGGAACCGTTCGGTCAGTGTACGGTCAATGATGTCAGCCGCCTTATATCCGGTCTCGCCACCGTTTTTGATCTCCACGATGAAGAGCAGTTCCTTATTCGTGTCATAGAATTCTTCCATGAGTTCGTGGAACTCCAGGATCTTTAACCCCAGCCGTTCCTGTTCCTCCTCGGAAGCATCCCGATACGGATATTCGCCGGTGTCGGGATCCTTAAAGTTGTAACCCATATTGTATTTACGCAGCTCGGCGAGGGTATGCTCAGCGATCACGACGTCCGCTTCGCCTTCCTTGCAGGCCGTACGGTTGATCGTCTCATCATGGTTGTAGACCAGATGTCCGTCGCTCGTCATCCAGACGTCGGTCTCGCAGATCTGAATCCCGATCTCGCGGACTGCCGCCCGGTACGCCATAAGGGTATTTTCCGGGTTGCTGACACCGCCGCCGCGATGAGCCGCGATCATCGGAAGCGCTCCCTCCGCCTTGATGAACGGATTGTTCTCCGTCACCTTCTTCGGTGGGATCAGATTGATCACGACGAGGAACACGGCCAAAACCAGGACAATGCAACCCAAAACCTTCAGGAACTTCTTCAGTTTCGATTTCTTTTTCATTTACTACTCTCCTGTCTGCTCCGAATTCACGGAGCACGTGACTATATTTTTATAAACCGTCCATCGGTTTACTGCCCGAGTTCGAAATACACGCCCGGATAGACCGAGAATATCTTCCCCTTATCCGTCATGCCGACGTAGTAGGTGCCTGCCCCGACGAATCGATCGTACAACAGTTTTTTAACCGGGTACTTGCGCCCGTTTTCTTCGACCAGAAAGTACGTGATCCGGGTCTCGGTCGTCTGGGAGTCGCCCGATCCGCTTTTTACGCGTTCCTTCTTCTCTTCGACCTGTTCGATCTCCAGCCGCGCGAACGCATAGGCATCCTTCGAGACATCCGAAGACGCCATCTTCGGAATGATCCACTTTACCGATACTACAAACACCGAAACGAAGATGAACAGCATCGCTATGCACGTGACCAGCGCCACGACCACGTATTCCTCCCGTCGGTTATGAAGCGCCCGCAGGACCGAGGTAGCGATCGCCGTGAAAATGAACATGACCACGGCCAAGCCAAAGCAGACCAACAGCGTAATAAAGGTCTTCTTACTTTGAACGGAATCCTGCACGTACTTCTCATGATGCTGCTCTAAGATCTCATCGGTCAGTGTTGTTTTTCCGCCCTCTTTGAGCATGCTCTCATAGCGCTCCACCTGCTTCTTCTCATCGGCCTTTTGATCCAGAAAACCCTTCACCATAATTCCGCCCATGAGCACAAAGCATAGGCCGAACACGATGTAAAAAATCCTGGTAATCCGTTTTACAGACATAGCATTCCTTCCTCTCAAACCTATCGGTCGGATCCTGCGTGCTTACCGGCCGAAATCATGATCTACCCACACACTTTATGGCCGCTTCAGCCTCTTTCTTCTCCTCGTAATTATACCATAGAATCGCGGCGCATTCAAAAAATCTTTTCGTTCTTATCTCTTTCTGAGAAGAAATCGAGAATATACATAGGGTCCATAAGCAATTCAGACAAAAAAACGCTCACCGACTCTGCGGTGAGCGTTTTGAATTTGCCAGTGAATAATTTCGTGCGGATCTTGCAACATTAAAGCACATACTTTAACGATTGTCCACCTTCTCGGGCATCATGTCGTGGTTGCGCAAACGGTCCCACGCCGCCTGCTCCCAGCGGGTGCCGGGCTTGCCGTAGTTGCAGTACGGGTCAATGGACAGGCCGCCGCGGGGCAGGAATTTCCCCCAGACCTCGATGTATTTCGGATCCAGAAGCGCGATCAGATCCTTCATGATGGTATTGACCACATCCTCGTGGAAATCGCCGTGGTTACGGAAGGAGAACATGTACAGCTTGAGCGATTTGCTCTCCACCAGTTTCTGGTCGGGAACGTAGGAAATAATGATGTTCGCGTAGTCCGGCTGGCCGGTGATCGGGCACAGGCTGGTGAACTCCGGACAGTTGAATTTCACAAAGTAGTCCATCTCGGGATGCTTGTTTCCGAAGGACTCCAGAACGGTCGGATCGTAGTCCGTCAGGTAAACGGTCTCCTTGCTGCCCAATTTCGTCAGGTTCTCTTTCTCTCTCATTTTGCTATCTCCCCTTTACTTGCATTTTTTTCTTGAGACGCCTTGCTGTCTTCTCTTTCGCTAAGCGGCGCGATCTTTCGCGCCAGGTACATAAACGGCGTGTCTGCCAGCGCTACGACCGCCTTGAAAACATAGGTCGTGATCAGGATGCTGAAGAACACATCCGTCGGATATTCGCCCCAGAAGGCCAGTGTCGTGAAGATCACGGTGTCGATCAACTGGCTGGTCAGTGTGCTTCCGTTGTTGCGAAGCCACAGCTTCTTCTTGCTGTTTCCGGTCTTACTCCAGATGAAGTGGTACAGGAACACGTCCAGGTTCTGGCTGCAGATGTAGCCGATCAGGCTCGCGATCGTGATGCGCGGCACCAGGCCGAACACGACCTTCAGGCTCTCGTTGATGAAGTCGTTCTCATTCGGCGTAAACCACAAGATCAGCTGCGTTCCCAAAAGCCACAACAGCATGATCGAGAAACTGTAGGCGACCGCCTTCGTCGCGTGCTTTTTTCCGTACTTCTCGGACAGGATATCCGTCACCAGGAAGGTCGCCGCATAAAGGACATTGCCCGCGGTCGTCGAAAAACCAAACAGGTCAATGTTTTTGCAGACCGCGATGTTTCCGAGCAGTGTACTGAAGACCGCGAACGCGTACAGACCGTTCTTTCCGAACAACTTATAAAGTCCGAGGACGCTCCCCAGATAGATCAGGACAGTCAGTATAAAAATCAATTCATTCGGCATGTGCAGGCTCCTTATACAGTCTCATATTCGATGGGATCGGTCATCCCGTTTTCGGCAAATGCGTTCAGTCGGTCACGGCAGGTGCCGCAAACGCCGCAGGCCTTCTCGTGGCCTTCATAGCAGCTCCAGGTCAGTTCAAACGGAACGCCGAGCTTTACGCCGGTCGCGACTACGTCCGCCTTCGTCTTATCGATAAACGGCGCTGCGACCTGCAGGGCATCTCCGCTTCCGATGCGGATCGCGTCCGTGATGGCTCGGTTGAAGGCTTCACTCGTGTCTGGGTACGCATTGCCCGCCGCGTCGTCCGCGTGGGCTCCGTAGTAGATCACCTCGCAGCCGTGGCTCAGCGCCACCGCCGCCGCAGAGGACAGGAACAGGCCGTTGCGAAACGGGACGTAGGTGCTCACCGGAGCACCGCCGGTCTTCTGAAGCTGCTCGTCGTAGGTCTCGTGCGGGATCTCCGACACGGCTCCCGTAAGCAGCGAGCAGTCGCTGCCCGCAAAAATGGCGCCCAAATTCAGCGTCTGCCGCTGCACGCCATAGTAGGCCGCGATCCGCTCGGAGGCTTCGATCTCTTTCTGATGCTTCTGTCCGTATACGATGGACAGCGCCAGGACCTCCCCGGCCCCGAATTTTTTCACCGCGAGCGCCAGACAGACCGAGCTGTCCAGGCCGCCGCTGAATAAAACCAATGCTTTCATAAAAAACTCCAAAAAATAAGCTCTGCAAAACGCAGAGCCACTTAACCAAGGATAAATAAGGTCCGTAAAACGAACCATTCGAATCACTTATAAGCAGTCCCGGTTTTGTTTAACGTAAGGAAGGTACAAATGAACTTACGGGGTCGCGGTTCCCTGTTTTGGAGTCGCGGCCCGGGAAGTTAAGTCTTCTAAGTAAAAACTAAGAAGCGAAACTTCAGGCAAACGCATTATAGCAGAACCCTTCTGCAAATGCAAGGAGAAATTAAACGCATTACACCCGCTCGTCGGTCACGATGTGCTCTACGCCCTCATGATCTGTCTGGAGGAATTCCTTCATGAAGGTGGGAAATGCTTTATATTTATCCAGTTGATCGATCGGGATCCAGTGCATATGCTCACGCACGCCCATCGTGTAACTGTCGCTCTTCAGCTCGCGGGTGCCTCTGGGTTTCATCACGTAGTACATCGCGATCTCATGGCAATCCATTTCCGCCAGAGATGTCCGTTTCTCGTAAAAGAAATTCTCGTGTATGACTGCCAGGTGATCTACCTCGTAAGCCACGCCGGTCTCCTCGAGCACTTCCCGTTTCACCGCGTCCTCCGATGTTTCACCCATATGAACGCCGCCGCCGATGGAATAAAAGTAATCATCCTTATCGTTTCCTGCAAACAGCACATATCCGTCCTCCACGATAATCGCCGCCGCCCGGTACCGAAACCACTTGTTGTCCTCTGTAAAGCCGCAGTTGTATTCCTTCTTCATGCGCCTTCTCCTTTCGGGTATTTCGACCATTATAATCAAAAGACCGTAGCCTGTCAAGGAAAAAACAGTCACATTTTCGGTTGTCGCATGAAGGCATCTATGGTATGATGGAAGCAGGAAAATGCAAGGGGGGGATTCCCTATGGATTGCAAGAATTTCGAACGTTTTGATATGGCAAAACCGCCGGTCCGGACCAAATGGTATCTGCGACCGCTGACGATTCTGCTCAGCCTGCCGGATGTGATCAAACACCGGACGAAGATAACAAAAGTGCGGACGGAAGGTCTGAAACCGCCCTATGTGCTTTTGTGTAACCACAATGCATTCATGGATTTCAAGGTGGCCACAAAGGCCATCTTTCCGAAGCGTGCCAACTACGTTGTAGCGATCGACGGCTTCATTGGCCGTGAGAAGCTTTTGCGAAACGTCGGTTGCATCTGCAAGCGGAAGTTCACGAATGACTTCATCCTGGTCCGCCAGCTGCACCAGGTCATAAAAAACGGTGACATCGCCGTCATCTATCCCGAGGCGCGCTATTCGCTGTGCGGGACCACGGCCGTCCTGCCCGAAGCTCTCGGGAAGCTCTGCAAAATGCTGAAGGTTCCGGTCGTGACCATGATCTGCCACGGGCATCACGTGAACTCTCCGTTCTGGAACCTCCACGACCGCAAGATCAAACCGACCGAGGCCGAAATGACCTGCATTTTCACGCCTGAGGAGCTCGCAAATGCTTCCGTGGATGATGTGAACCGAAAGATCGTCGAGATGTTTCAGTACGACGATTTCGCCTGGCAGAAAATGCGCGGACGCAAAACGAAATACAAAGGAAACGCGGAAGGGCTCCATAAGGTCCTGTACCAGTGCCCCGTCTGTGGCACCGAGTATCGCATGAACAGCAAGGGAGTAAAACTCTTTTGCGAGGCGTGTCACAGCAGCTGGACCATGAGCGAACTCGGAGAGCTGCAATTTGACGAAGGTTCCACAGATGCAGAGCAATCGGCGACCACGAAAGCCTCTGTCCCCGCACCGCCGCAGACATTTACCCACATTCCCGACTGGTATGAATGGGAACGGGCATGTGTCCGAGCCGAGGTCGAGGCCGGCACCTACTCCACCGGCGACCTCGAAGTCCACGTGGACACCCTGCCGAACGCCAAAAAGTTCATTCGTCTGGGCCATGGAACCATGTGCCACGATATGACCGGTTTTCACGTGCACGGAACGGACGATGAGGGCCATCCTTTCTCCATGGAGATCCCTGCGCGGACCCAGTACTCCGTCCACATCGAGTACGAATACCTCGGCAAATACGGCGACTGCGTGGATCTGAACACGCTCGCTGACACGTGGTACACCTATCCGCACGGCAACAACTGGGCCGTAACAAAGATGGCGCTGGCCACCGAAGAACTGTATTACCACTATCGCCGGCAGGAGGGACGTCCCTGCAAGCCGGGACTTGCATAAAAAAATCAGGCAGGGGAAATACCCCTGCCTGTAATATTATAATTCATCTACGATCTTTCGCACGATGCCTTCCGGCTGCTCCTTCGCATCTCCGAAGTTCGCTCCGGCAGCCTGCACCCACGCCTCGATCTCATCGATGCTTAAGTTCACCCATGCGCCGTTCTTGCGGATCTCCACGGGCAGTTTGATCTTGATGCCGCCCATGCCGGCAAACAGTCCGTCCGGGAAGAAGATCCTCGGTTTCTCGCGGCGCAGCAAACGCTCGGCGTAATCCCGCTCGGATGTGATGGGCTTCTCATAGAGGATGCCGCCGTTTACGTCATCGATCGCGTACTTAAAGTGCGTGTCCGATCCCGCCTGGATCTTCAGGCCGAAATGCAGCGCGTAACACAGCGCCGCCAGATTATCATTGGCCGTATTCGCGGTATTGATGCCCTCGATACCCTCGATATCTTCGGGGTACAGGTGGATCTTCTTAATATAGTCACGGTCACGGAACGGGTGCGCCTGCATAACGGCGCCGCCAGCCTCGTGGACCGCTTTTATCATGTCTTCCCGCGTCCAATTCGGGATCTCTGGGTGCGCAAGCAAGAACTCACGGTCCACGCCGTAGAGCAGGTACTCGTCGCCCTCGAAGTTCTCCTCGATGCCGAAGAAGACCTTAAAGCCGATCGCATCTCCGGCCGCCTTCGCTTCCTCGTAGCCACGCATATACGCGTCCACATACTCCGGCCAGGGAAGCTCCCTGGAAGGCCGCGTATTTCCGTGGAAAAAATGGTCGGTAATAAAGATACCGTCGTAGCCGCGCTCCTTAAATATGGCGGGATACTCGCGTCCCGGCGTCACGCCGCAGGCACTGCCCTCCACCGTGTGCAGGTGCGTCTCGTAGCGGTACAAACCGGCCTCGGACGGATCCCATGGCTTCGGCTCCACCAGCCGCTTCATCAACATTCCGACCGTAAACGGCAGGAACGGGAATTTATTCGTACCGACATGCTCAAAACCGTGCGACTCGTACCATTTGCGCAGCACCTGGTTTTCCTCGACGATGCCGATGCGCATCACTCTACTGCCACGTTCGACCGCTGTTTTGATCGAATGCTTCAGAAGCTGCCCGCCGATCCCGTTATGACGATACGCCGGCAGGACAGCCAGATTACTCAGTTCACATGTCTTTCCTTTTGTAAGCGAATAGTATCCGACGAGTTTCTCCCCTTCAAAATATCCGAACATCGGGCGCTTCTCTTCGTGAAACTGCTTTCCGATCCGCTCTTCATTCGTCGCAAAAGCCGTAAATCCCGGCGCGTTTTCCGGTGTAAAACCCAGATCATCCGCCACGGTTTGAAAACTCGCGCGAATGACCTCCACACACTCTTTGATCTCCGTTTCCTTGATCTCTCTGATCATACTCCTATCCCCCCTCTACGCTCTCCCGGAGCGTGATCTTTTCCGGTCCGAACCCCGGGTCTTCTCTTCGTCAGCGCTTTCCTTCATGCCGCGACGGATCCGGATGTCGGTGCCGCTTAGTCCTCCCTTCGGAACACGGGGATCTCGACCCCGATTTCATCCATGTACTGAGCTACTTTATTGAATTCGCCCCGTTCGAGGAAGATGCCGTTTCCCGTAGCTTCTTTCGGGATAAAGGAAATACACTCCTTAAATTCGCGAAGGAACGATACGGTGTTCCAACCTGCCTTCAGTTTCTTTCCATTGTGGTCATCGTAATCGATGCCTTCCTCGTCGAGCACGATCGTAACCGTCCCCTCATGCTTCATGAGTTCGTCACGGACTTTCCGTACCGTGCGGAACATAACAAACGAAAAGAAGAATAAAAGAAACAGTACAACGATCGTGATCCAGTCCAGCAGTGCGTTCGTTGTAAGGCCGGTCGCCATACAAACGCCCAGCCCGGCAGCGACCACCAGGCTCAGTACCATGGCGATCGGACAGAACAGGAAGAAATTCCGCAGTTTGCGCTTTGGATTCTTCAGCAGAGCATGGGCTGAAACGAGGATATTCGTGATCTCCTCTGCCTGTGCTTTATGGGTCTTTCCATTCGTTTCGATTGTTAACATGATCATTCTCCTATCTCAGATGCAAAAAACTTCTTCACTGCCTGCCAAACGATATACAGGTAAGCAAAACCGATCAGGGCGGTAACAAACTGGGTCAATGAAAACATGGTCTGAAATACTCCCAGTTTTTTACGCAGCGGGCTGGCTTCCGGCAGGAAGGTCGGCAGCAGCCAGAGCGAAATTGTCAGGCCCATGAACGCGCCCTTCGCTCCCGCCGCGATCACGGAGGTGATCACATAGGTCACGTTATTCTTCAACGTGTTCTTCTTAAGCGTCGGTCTCACAAAGAAAAATGCGACCACGACGAGAACCACATTGCCCGCCATGATCAGCGGGACGATTCCCGGAACCGCCGTCATGACCGGGGCGGCAGAGATAAAATACGCTGTCACCGGGGTAATGAGTGCGAGCAGGAGCGCGTATTTCAGCCCTGCCGTCATCAGGCACAGCACCAGACACATATTTACGATCGGTCCGGTGATATAGACGCTCAGGTTCTTAAACACCTGGCTCACCATGCAGACCGCAAGCAGCATGGCCGTAATGGTTATCTTTAACACTTCGCTTTGTTTGGCTTTCTTGTTGCTCATAAGTATTACTCCTCCATATGTCCGTCACGATGCATGGAAAACCGGTCCATCGGATATGCTTTCAGGTTCTCCAGGATCTTACGGCCGTCCGCGCCCGACAGAAGCGCTTCGCGCGCCTTCGTGATCTCGAACTCGGTCTGGTGTTTCGACGGACCGCCCACGCAACCGCCGGGGCACACCATGCCCTCGATAAAATCTTCTTCCAGACGCCCGCTCTTTAACAGGAGCAGCGCCTTTTTGCACTCCGCACCGCCTGCGCATTTCAGCAGCTTTATGCCCTCGGTATCCTCGCCGCGTTCCTTCATGCACTCGATCACGGCCGCAGCGACACCTCCGCTGGTGGCGAACCTTTTACCCCAGGAAGATGCCTGCTGGTACGCTTCATCGACCGGAACGAACTCGACATCCTTCGAACGCATCAACGCGCGGATCTCGCCGTAAGTCACGGCGTAGTCCGCATTGTCCGGAACGCTTTCATCCAGGGTTTCCGCCTTCTTCGCGATGCACGGGCCGACAAACACGGTCACACAGCCCGGATGGGTCGCCTTCAGATAACGCGACACCGCGCACATCGGCGAAACGGTCGTGGACATGTTCTTCTCGTAGATGTCCGGGAAGCTCTTGCGCAACATGTTGATAAATGCGGGACAGCAGGAGGTCGTCATCTTCCGCCCCTCTTTGCGTGCCTGGCTCCACTCCAGCGACTCGTAGGCCGCTGTCATGTCGGCGCCCAGGCCCACCTCCACCATATCGGAGAAACCGATCTTCAGCAGGGCCGCGCGCACGGATGCCATGCTGATCTTCTCGCCGAACTGGCCTTCGGTCGCCGGCGCGCACATGGCAATGACTTCGCGGCCGGCCCGGATCTCCCGGATGATATCCACCAGGAAGGTCTTTGAACCGATGGCCCCGAAGGGACAGTTATGGATGCAGTGTCCGCACTGGACACATTTGTCTTCGTCGATCTTGCAGAAGCCGTACTCGTCGTACGAGATGGCCCCCGTAGGGCAGGAACGCTTACACGGCCGCTCCAGGTGCACGATGGCCTGATAGGGGCACTCCCGCGCGCACATTCCGCACTCCTTGCATTTCGCCGGGTCGATGTGCATCCGCGTGTCGCCGGGACGGATGGCCCCAAAGCGGCAGGAATTCAGGCACGCCTTACCCAGGCAGAAACGGCAGTTATCCGTGACGGAATACGCGGAGATGGGACAGTCGTCGCACGCGGCGTCAATGACCTGCACCACATTCTTTGAATCCGGATTGTTGACCGGATTCAGCCCGCACGCCAGACGGATCCGCTGGCGCACGATCTCCCGCTCCTTATAGACACAGCACCGATAGGTTGGCTTGGGTCCGGGAATGATCTCATAGACCAGTTTTTCGAGGTTTTCCGCGTCCAGCTTATCCTCCCAGGCCAGCCGGCAAACCTTTTCCATAATGCTGTGTTTTAAACCGACGATGCCGGTATCATTTGTGATCATACTATATCTCCTGTGCCTCCGGGATCTTTCGTAAGCGGAGGCAAACTCTATCGACCCTATTATACTCCAGATGGTCCGATAAAACAACAATCAAATCTAGCAATCGATGGCAGGGAGCACCTTCTTTTCGATAAACTCCACGCGATCAAAGATCCGCGGCTTAAAAGTACCCGTCACACCGACTGCCACTTTTTTCTCCATGTTGACGTAGATGATGTTGCCGCTGTCTCCGATGGCTGCAAAAACCTCGCGATCCTCATAGGGTCTGTACCAAAGGTACCCGTAACTCATAAAGCCGAAACGCTCCCCGAGCTTAAGGAGCGGCGCTGTCATCTCCCGCAGGTATTCCCGGGAAATGATCCTCTTTCCCTCAAACACGCCGCCGTTTGCGACCAGCTCGCCGAGCCGCGCCAGGTCGCGCGCCGAAGCGCACAGGCCCCAGCCTGCCGTGACCGCTCCCTGCGGATCCGAATACCATTCATACGCACGCGGTTTCTTATTCATGAAGAAGTCGAACTGATCTTCCTTCGAACTGTCTCCGTGCAGGATCCGCTCCGGCAGCCCTAACGGCAGAAACAGTCGCTCGTTCGCCAGGTCAATGCATTTCATACCCGTGGCCCGTTCAATGACCCCCGCCAGAATCTGAATGCCCAGCGTGGCATACTTAAACTCCCCGGTAATGCCCTTGCGTCCGCCCAGGAAATCCAGCATGGCCAGTGTCCAGTCGTTTGAAGTGCACACCTTTTTCCACGGCTCCGATGTGCATTTGTACGGCGCCGTCATCGTCAGCAAGTGCCGGATCGTTACCTCGAAGATCGTTTTTTCGCCCCGCTTCACCGTGTAATCCGGGAAGAAATCCATCACCTTCTGCTCCACGCTTCGGATGCTGCCCATATCGAGTGCGATCCCGGTAAGCAGCGCCATCACACCCTTCGTGACGGAGTTCACATTGACCGCGTCCTTTGTCTTATATCCCCGCCAATGATCGTCGTACACCGTCTCACCCTCCCGAATCACGTAGATCTGGCAGATGTTGCTCTCGTTTCCGGTGCTTTCTTCGACCAGTTTATGCAGTTGTTCTTTGCTCATAAAAAAGCCTCCTATCAGGATAATATGGACGTCCTAACAGAAGGCTAACATAATTAAAAATTGTTTTCAAGTACTTTTTCAGAATCTTTTTTCTTCGGATTCCGTACCCCGACTGACCGCATCAAAACGTACGTCAAAGCGCCTGTTGCCAGGATCACGGCGATGTCGACCGGAGCCAGAACGATCCCGGGAAGGCCGTCGAAGAAGAAGCCGGTCCCGAAGCGGTACAGATGGCCGTGCAGCAGGATCATTTCCCCGATGTACATCAGAAGAGTCGTGGCTGCCGCCAAAACAGTGGGGAACCAAAGGGCTATGCCCCGGCTCTTTTTCAGCAGTAAGGATCCCGGGAAAATGCCGGTCGTCACGCCGAGTAAGATAAAGAACACGGACATCAGCGTTGCCGAGAGCGGCGAGACATTGATATTACCGTCTCTCCAAAATGCCGTAAAGCAGGCCAGAATGCAAAGTCCCAGGAAAGCCGCAGCGCAGATCGACTGCAGGATCAACGCCTTCTTCCGGCTCTTATCCCCGGCCTTTATCATCTGGGCGAAGCCATACACACTGTTCATGATCGCCAGGATCAGCACGACCGAGATCAGGTAGAAATGCAGCTTAAACGCCGGGTTATAATTCCCCATCAGCAGGTCGACCGGCGTTTCCGTCCGGATCGATGTGCTCGTAATAATATCGACCCCTGCATACTCTTCCGGCGGAATATATCGGCACATAAACATTTGCCAGTCGGCGAGTCGTGAGACCGTTTTTGTGACGGTCTCGGTCGATGTGACCACGACCTTATCCTCGAACAGCAATTCAAAACCGAAAAACGCCCCGGTAGACAGAACAAAAGCCACGACCGTCGAAAGCTTCTTAAACGCCTTCATCAAAAGCGGCATAACCAAAACGCCGAGGATCACCGCAAACGCGATCGGCGTATACGGGATAATGTACTTCGGGTAGTTTTCCTTCATCACCGTCCCATCCTGTATCATATCACTGATCACGCGCACGCCCATCATCAACGGGTAAAACGACAAAAGCATTACCCCCAGAAGCGCCGCTAGCCAATACCTTCTGAATTTTTTCTTATCCATGGCAGATCTCCTTTCAAACGATCCTTTTCGCTAAATCCATTCGGCGGCCCTAAATAAAGACCACTCGGTCCCTTCTATTTTGGGCGCTCGCAGCCCTGTCGGACTACTCTTGTAGTCTATTCTATCCCAATAGTCCGACTCTGTCAAGTATAATTTTCATCGCAGCCACAATTAAATGTGCTCCACCCTTACACGCCCAGATTCTAACCGTCCCACCTTCATTAATCCATTCGGCGCTCCCCAATCCCAATCGAAAACCTTATAACTCCGTAGCAATCCGGCGGTCGCATAAGACAGCGGAGTCAGCGTGGCGCGTTTCCGGGCTGGATGATCCTGAATACGTTTACAAGGCAGACATAGGATCGAGCGGATGATGATCGCGCGAACGAGAAACCGGATAAGGGGCAAAAACCGGTTATCCGCAACCGGTTTTTGCTTTCGCTGAGGTCGTTTTCGCACCGGGTGGGAACCCGGTGCTATCAAGAAAACGGCCGAAGTCGAAAAGGGCCCCCTTAAATCCGGCTTCGAGTCGAGCGCAAAGTTACGGATTATCCATAATCCGTAACGTGATCATCACCGCGAAGTGAGTTGGCTGCCGGTGAACGTATTCAGGGCAAAACCACAGCCCGGAAACGCACAACACAAAAAAGCGGCTGTCTTATGTGACAGCCGCCTTGCATATCTCTTATGGTTCAGACGAGGTCTTCCATGCCCAGCGTTTTGACGCCGGCTGCATTCAGGAGTTTCTCCGCCTTTGCATTGTCGTTGGTTTTGATCGCGATCGGCGCGCCCTCTCCGTCAATGGACAGGCCGTAGATGTAGCTGATGTTGATGTCCGCCGCATTGATCATGCCGATCACCTTCGCGAGGCTTCCGACCGCATCCGGTACGACTACGGCGATGACCTCGTCGATACGGGCTGCAAATCCGGCATCCTTCAGGATCTGCTTCGCTTTTTCAGGTTCATTGGACAGCAAACGGAGCACTCCGTACTCCATGGTGTCCGCCAGACTTGCGGACAGGAGGTTGATACCGCCCTGCGCCAGGATCTTTAATAACTCTTCCAGTCTTCCTTCTGTATTCTCCAGAAAAACCGATAACTGCTTTACGAACATAGTGGTACCTCCTTTGAATTATTGATAGAGCTTACGCTTATCTGTAACGTGCTTACTCTTACCGTCGAAATGCTCCAGACCGTTCGGCTCTACGAGCTTCACCTTCGCATTCAGGCCGATCGCCATCTTGAGTTTATCATGCACTGCCTTCGACAGTTTCTCGAGGCTCTTGACTTCATCCGTGAAGACATTTTCCGCTACCTCAACCTGAACTTCCAAGGTATCGGTGTTATCTACGCGGTCTACGACCAGCATGTAGTGCGGTGTGGTGCCCTCAACGGTCAGGAGCGCTGCCTCGACCTGGGACGGGAATACGTTTACGCCGCGGATGATGAGCATGTCATCGGAACGGCCACGGAAGCGCTGGATGCGGGCCATGGTACGACCGCACTCACATTTGTCGTACTCGATCGAAGTCAGATCCTTCGTTCTATAACGGATCAGCGGCATACCTTCCTTCGTCAGGTTCGTGATAACGAGTTCGCCGTCCGAACCCTTCGGCAGCTGCTTCTGGGTCGCGGGGTCAATGATCTCCGGCAGGAAGTGATCCTCCCAGATATGCAGACCCTTATGATACTCACAGTCGCAGGCCACGCCCGGACCCATCATCTCCGTCAGGCCGTAGATGTCGTACGCCTTGATATGAAGGCGAGACTCCATCTGGTCACGCATCTCGTTCGTCCAGGGCTCAGCGCCGCAGATCGCGGCCTTCAGTTTGATCTTATCGATCAGGCCTGCCTTCTCCAGATCCTCTGCTACATGAAGCAGGTAGGACGGGGTGCAGGCGATCGTCGTTACGCCGCAATCGATCATCATGTCGATGCGCTTCTGTGTATTACCGGTAGACATAGGAAGAACCAAAGCCCCCAGGTATTCTGCGCCGTAGTGCGCGCCCAGGCCGCCGGTGAACAGGCCGTAGCCATAGCCGACCTGAATAACGTCATCACTGGTGATTCCTGCCATCGACAGACATCTGGCTACACATTCCGCCCAGATCTCGATATCACGGCGTGTGTAAACAGCGATCTTCGGCTTTCCGGTAGTTCCGGAGGAAGCATGTACGCGGACCATCTCTGATTTAGGAACCGCAGCCAAGCCGAACGGGTAGGTGTCCCGCAGATCCTGGTAGGTAGTGTAAGGGAGTTTATCCAGGTCTTCGATGCCCTTGATATCGCCGGGCTCTAAGCCGACGGCCTGCATCTTTTTACGATAATACTCCACATTATGATAAACACGGTTTACGACCTTAACGAGTCTCGCGCTCTGCAGCGACTCGATCTCGTCTCTGGACATACATTCCTTAGTTTCGTTCCAAATCATTGGCGGTCCCCCTTTATGGTCCTCATATTTTAAACTCTATTGTATTTCGTGAGTCATGTTTCAAGGCTCTCCGTAATATCCTTCAGTATAACAGATTCGCCTGCTATTGTCCACCTTTTTCGTAGGCAAATCTACACCTCACCCTTCACGGCATGTTTCGCCGCGATCATACCGGATGTGTAGCAGCGTCCCAGCGAAAGGCCTGTCTGATGGAAGGGATAGTCGGCGCCTCCGTAGAACGGACCGCCCAAATTGCCCGCGCAGTACAGACCGGGGATCACGTTTCCCGCAGCATCCAGCGCCTGCGCGTTTGCATTGACCACGACGCCCGAAACCTCGGCGGAAACACGGATGTGCTTGCGCGCGCCCCAGAACGGAGCCTTCGCGATCTTATGCATATACTTCGCAGGCTTGCCGAAATCGGTATCGCAGCCCTTCTCGCACAGCTCATTGTATCGGTCAATGGACGCCTTCATGGCCTCGTACGGGATGTCGAGTTCCCGCGCCAGTTCCTCCAGCGTGTCGCAGCGGTGCAGGTCGATCAGGTTCTTAAACACGCCCTGCGGGTTTTCGAACGCGCCGGGAATAAACTTCTGCATAACGACCGGCGGCACCATGCCGCTTACAAATTCGTCCTTCGGCCAGTTCACATAGTCATCGTCGTAGATCGTGCAGTACCAGCCCTTCGAGCCGCTTTCCTTGTGGTCCGCATCGAGCATGGAGCCTTTATACGAAGGCTGATATTTGAGGATATTGCCCATATAGACGAAGCCGGTGTACTCGTTGGTGAACCGTTTTCCCTCCATGTTCAGGTACAGGAAGGGCTCTTCCCACATCAGGGCCGAATCGAAATCGTGCATCATCTTCGTGTGCCCGAGGTTCTCCATCCGTGCACCCGCACTGATCGCAAGCACGTGGCCGTCGCCTGTCTTGCCGAACTGCTTCTTATCAAACGGGGCAATGTCCGGGCACCGGCGCGCCACCATCGCTGCGTTGTTGGTATAATCTCCGGTCGCGAGGATCACGGCCTTCGCTGCATTAAAACGGATGTATTCACCCTGTGCGTTCTTTCCGATCACGCCCGCGACGCGGTCGCCGTCCATGACCAGCGAAACCGCCGGTGTGGAGAAATAGGTCTCCAGGTTCGGATGCTTCTCCTGCACGTTTGCGAGCACCTTCCGCAGGGCATTGCCCACATTCAGCGGCTTCGGGCCGAACCACGGTGCCCAGAAATAGCAGTGATCCTCGCCGTATTCGTAGCTCTGCTCGCGATCCTTCCATGTCCCGGTGAAATCACCGCTCGTACACATGAACGCGCACAGTTTGTCACCGTCGTTTAAGAGCTTCGCGCTCTCGGTGTTGCTGTCGACCTTGCTGCCGTCCCCGTATTCGGTCTCAGACGTCATGCCGGCACGGTTCCACAGCCACATCATGGCCTCCTCGGAATGCTCCGCGTACGCCCGCAGCTGCTCGGTATCCGCCCGCCAGTCGCACAGACCGTTCGTGTGGTGGATCCACTTCGCTATACCCGCCTCGGTCGAACGCGACTTAATGATCGCCGAACCGCAGTTTCCTTGCGACACCACGGTCGCTTCCTTCTGCAGCAACGCTACCTTCGCGCCGAGTTCCGCTGCCCAACCGGCCGCGGGAACACCTGCAGCGCCCGCCCCGACCACGACCACGTCGTAATCCAGAACCCGGTCCGGGATGATGTCCCTAAGCTCGCACACTGAGCCCGCCACCTCGGCGGCCGTCAGGTCCCCCGGCAGTTTCATTTCTTCATCCTTACTCATTTTCAACATTCTCCTTCTCTTATTTATTTCTACACTCATGCGGGTGACTGCCCGCTGAGGATATTATGCTGTGATCTCGATCGATATCCCCTCGATTGCCGTAACGCAGGACTCATAGTAGCCGTCCCCGGTCGTTCGCGGCCCACTCGTCACCTCGTAGCCGTCCTGCCTGAGCCGCTCGGTCAGTTCATCGACCCGCTCCTTACTCCCAACGGAAAATGCCACGTGCGCGTAGCCGGTCTCGAACCCTTCCCGATCGTACATGGTCACGCCCGGCCGGGTCATGATCTCCAACCGCGCCCCATCTTCAAAGGAAACAAAATAGGAACGAAACCCGGTCGTTTTATTATGATAGCCGGCGTTGGAAGTCCCATCCAGATACTTCACGAAGAAATCCCGTGCCGCCTCCAGATCCTTCACATACAATGCCATGTGTTCTATATGCATCATCTTACCTCAAATCTATTATTTTCCGGTCGATCTATTCCCCCCACGCATACAGATCGGTTCTCCTGATATTATGATAAAATGTTCCCGGAATGTCAAGTCCGGCTTATAACCGTCCCGGCAATATCCTCCCTCATGACGGTTCGGTTGCATATTGTCTTCTTACAAAAACTGCGCCCTGATCTATCATATAACCAGAGCGCAATCTTTGTAATTATTCATGTGGATCCATCACTTCGTATGGATCATTTGTCAAAACCCTTTTTTCCTTTTCTTGAGGAATACACCAAGGCCAATACCACCGGTCAGTAATACTACTGCCATCGCGATCGAACCGTAAAGCAGCGGCTTATTATTTACAAATCGAGTAAACAAGTCCTTCGTTACATAGAAACCGCTGATCTCCTCCCGCTGCACATTGCCGGCAGAGTCTACAGCTACCACCAGCAACCGGTGTGCCTGCTTGGATTCGCCGGAAATATCAAAGTTGTAGTCCGAACGGCCATTCTCCATGTTTCGGATCTCATCGGCGTTCCACTCCTTCAGGAGGTTTTCCTCTCCGTCCAGGTAAACTTTTACAGAAGCGAGCTGGAGGTTATCGCTTACCGTCATTTCGACCGGAAGGTTATCCAACGGGTAGGTCTTTCCATTTTCAACGTTGGTGACGACGATTCTCGGCATCGTTTTGTCCACGCCGAAACTAATGGCCGTATTCTTAGTTTCCATGGTATTTTCGGATACATTGCCCGCCTTATCCACCGAGTGTACGCTGACACGGTAGACACCGTCATCCTGGAAAACGCTTTCATTGATCCGGAAAGTATACTCCTTCCACATGCCCTTCGC
>ONPC01000067.1 GCA_900319565.1 uncultured Eubacteriales bacterium
AAAATCAGCGGCAGCATGGCGATTCCGCCGCCGAACCCGAAGACACCGATTTTAAAGAATGCCGCGAAAAGAGAAAAGAGAGCTTGCATATCAGTCTCCTCCTTTCGCGGAACGCTTTTTCTGTATCATTGTCCATGCGATTCCAAGAACCGCCGCACCGAGAATCACCCAGACCACATTCACCTGAAGGAAAACGATCAGAACGAACGCGGCGAGCGCGATGATCCATCCGAACGCATCCTTGAGATTGTTTTTCCCAAGCCGGATGACGGTTGCCAGGATCATCCCGCAGATTGCTGCCTTGATTCCTGTGAAAGCCCCTGCCAGATACGGATTGTCTCCGACGCGGAGCAGAATGTTTGCAATGACGAGAATAATGATAAAGGACGGCAGTATAACACCGAGCGTCGCCAGCAGTGCGCCTGCAAAACCGCCTTTGCGCTTGCCGACATAGGTCGCCATATTGACCGCGACGACGCCGGGCAGCGACTGGCTCACCGCCAGGCACTCCATCATCTCTTCTTCCGTGAACCACTTCTTTTCTCTGACCGCAATCCGGTCGAGCAGCGGGATCATCGCGAGGCCGCCGCCAATTGTGAACAGGCCGATTTTGAAAAAGGACGCAAATAACTGCCACAAGAGGGCCTTGCGCTGTGCACGGCCCTCCTGTCTGCTGGTTGATTCGGTATTCTGTTGGTACTGCAGATCCTGTTTCATATCTGATTTCAGTCCCCTGACGCCTGCTATTTCGCTGCGATCAGCGCCAGTGCCTTCGCGGCGGCTTCCTCCGCCGTGATTTTTTCATTGTCTTCTTTCGCGCGTTCCTTGAACTCGACGATGCCGTCCGCCGCGTCTCTGCCGACGGTGATCCGGACGGGGATGCCGATCAGGTCCGCATCCTTGAACTTGACACCCGGGCGTTCCTTGCGGTCGTCGAGAAGAACTTCCGCACCCTTGGAGGCCAGTTCGCTGTAGAGCGATTCCGCGACGTTGGCCTGGACCTCGTCGTCCGGCTTGACCAGCGTGATGATCACGTGGTACGGCGCCACCGCCATCGGCCAGATGATGCCGTTGTCGTCGTGATGCTGTTCAACGATCGCCGCCATCGTTCTGGTGACGCCGATGCCGTAGCAGCCCATGACGATGTCGTGGTCCTGCTGATTGTCGTCCTTGTAGGTCGCTCCCATCGCTTTGGAATACTTGGTGCCGAGTTTGAAGACCTGGCCGACTTCGATGCCGCGCGCATACTTGACGGGTTTGCCGCAGCACGGACAGGGATCGCCCTCTTTGATGAGCTTGAGATCTGTGACGATGTCGCCCTTGTAATCGCGCCCGTAGTTGACGTTGATCAGATGGTGGTCTTCCTTGCAGGCGCCGGCGCACATGTTCTTATGCGCGGGCAGTTCGCTGTCGACGACGATCGTGCAGTCGTGCAGACCGACCGGGCCGGTGAACCCGCCGACCGCGCCGGTCACAGCGCCCATCGCCTTTTCATCTGCGAACTCGATCGCGTGTTCCGGGATGTCGAGCGCGTTGATCAGCTTGGTCATGTTCAGTTCGCGGTCGCCGCGGATGAAGGCCGCCACGTAGCCGTTCTGTTCGTAATTCTCATCGTAGGTGACGAAGAGCAGCGCCTTGATCGACTTTTCCTTGGGCAGACCGAGGAAGTTGCAGACCTCTTCGATGGTCTTTGTGCCGGGCGTATGGACTTCTTCCATCGCCAGCATCTCTTCCTCCGCCGGCACTTCGTCGACGCAGACGGCACGTTCGCTGGTCGCCGCCATATCGCAGTTTTCGCAGTACGCGATCTCACTCTCGCCGACCTCGGACAGTGCGGTGAACTCATGCGAGTTGCTGCCGCCGATGGCGCCGCTGTCCGCCTCGACCGGACGGAAGGTCAGCCCGCAGCGGGTGAACACCTTCGTGTAGGCGTCGTACATATCCTGATAGCTCTTATCCAGCCCCGCCTCGTCCAGATCGAACGAATACGCATCCTTCATGATGAACTCACGGCTGCGCATCAGGCCGAAACGCGGACGCGCTTCGTCTCTGTACTTGTGCTGGATCTGGTAA
>ONPC01000005.1 GCA_900319565.1 uncultured Eubacteriales bacterium
TGACAGACGGTCTAACAGGTCAATGACCTCGCATACCGTACGACAGATCGAAAGCGGCACACGGCCCGCAGCTAAGAGTGCTTTTTCCATGACCTCTTCACGATAGGCTTTCTCTTCGTCGGTATTTTTCGGCAGACCATAGGCTTTCGAGAGCGGCTCAAAAGCGACCGCGTCTTCTTCCACCAGTTCGGTCAGTTTCATGCGGAGATCCTCGCCCTGTTCACAGATCGCCAGGACCTCTGCCTCCACATCCGCGTATTTCTTCTTTCCGATGGTCAGATAGCAGACCATGTTTCCGAGAGCAGCGCCCAAGGCTCCGGCCAGTGCGGATGCACCGCCGCCGCCGGGCACGGCCGCCTTTGAGGACAATTCATCCAAAAAACGTTCTATGGTATAGTCTCTCATATATCTCCTTCTACGATACGGAAGGTTTTTTAACCGGTCTCAGTTTCCGACTACAACCTGATTCCTTCCGTTTTGTTTTCCGTTATATAACATACGATCCGCGATCTCGACACAGGTCTCCAGACGGTCCGGAGAACGGTACTGCGTCAGGCCCATGGTCATGGTCACCCGGAACGTTTTAAACTCGCTGGTAAACTCCGTCTGGCGCAGTTCCTCGAGCATATCCGTCATAAGATCGTGCATGATATCCTTCGAGACATTGGCCGCCATCAGGAACTCTTCACCGCCCCAGCGACAGACAAAACCGTTTTCGCCCAGATGCTTCTGCATGATCTGCGATGCTTTCTTTAAGACTTCGTCACCCGTGGCGTGCCCGTAGGTATCATTGACCTTTTTAAAGAAGTCCACGTCCGCCATGCCGACGCACAGCGGAATGTTGCGCGTTTCTTCGGTGTTCGCACGCGAGATCAGCCGGCTCAGCTGGTTCGTACCCGCGCTGCGGTTCAGAATGCCGGTCAACTGGTCGTTCCGGATCAGGTTATTCAGCGCGTCACCCATTTTTTTGCTGTACTCGCCGAGTTCTCCGACTTCATCGTTACGCTCCAGAACTGTGTCCGGAAGGTGATGCGTGAAATCCGCTTTCGTAAGATAGCTCATATATTTCGAGATCGAGTTGATATCATCCGACAGATGTCCCGAATAGCTGACGATCAACATGCCAAACAGGATCATGAAGATCAGCGCCATAAAGAAACTGCGGCCAATGTATTTCCAAAGGCTCAGATCCACTCTGCGTGAGGATATTCCGACAGCGACAGCTCCGAGATTTCCCTTCGCATATCCCTGGATCGGAAGATAGACCACATAATAGTATTTACCGGCAATATTCTGATGGGAACCTCTGTAGTTCTCTCCGTTATCCAATACCCTCTTTACGACGTCTTCCGTAAGATCCGGCACATCCACTGCCGCGCGAACCAGCGCCTGGCTCTGTCTGCGTTTTCCTTCCTCCGTAAACAGATCGGATACTTCCGTTTCCCCTGCATTGATTGTGCTGGCCACACATTTGCTGCCGATGTAGATCGAAATGTCCAGATGGGCCGTCTGTGAAATGGTCTTCAGATAGTGCAGGTTCGTCGGATCCAGCTCCTTCGGGTCGTCGATCTCCACCCAGTTGTCGACCTGGACTTTGTAGATCTCCAGGGCAGCCTTAGACACAGAATTCAGCTGATCCCAGATCGCGCGTTCCTGTTGGTTTTTTTCGGCAACCGCAAAAACAACGCCGACAACGATGGTCATGAGGACCATCGGCATCAGCATTATGAGAAGCAATTTTTTCGTTAACTTCTTCTGTCTGGATTGCATCGTAAAAAACTCCCTGAACCTGCCGGCAAAACATGTCTGCGGGCTTTTATACTACAACGACCGGCAAACCCTGCCGGGCAGTGATCAACCTTGAACCAGTTCTTTCGTCTGGCGCGCGATCGCCAACTCCTCATTCGTGGGAATGAGCAGGACTTTCACCTTGGAGTCATCGGCCGAAAGGATGGTCTCCTGACCGCGGATGTTGTTCTTCTGAGCGTCCAGTTTGACTCCGAGGATCGAAAGATAATTACAGATATGTTCACGTGCGGAAATGTTGTTCTCACCGATACCCGCCGTGAAAACGATCGCGTCGACACGTCCCAAAGCAACTGCGTAGGAACCGATGTATTTTGCGACCTGATACTCAAATACATCCAAAGCGATCTGTGCGCGATGGTCGCCTGCCTCGGCAGCCGCCGCCAGATCACGGAAGTCGCTGGATACGCCGGAAACGCCGTATACACCGGACTTCTTATTCAGCACATTCATGACCTGCGAAAGGTCCATGTGCTCATGCTCAGCGATAAACTCGATGATCGCCGGGTCAATGGCACCGCTTCGGGTACCCATCGCCACTCCTTCAAGAGGTGTAAGGCCCATGGAAGTATCAACGGACTTTCCGCCGTCAACTGCACAGATAGAGGAACCATTGCCCAAATGGCACACGATGATCTTGGAATCCTTAAGCGGGATGTTCAGGAACTCTGTAGCGCGCTTGCTTACGAAGCTGTGGCTGGTTCCGTGGAAACCGTAACGACGAATCTTATATTTTTCATAGTACTCGTACGGAAGCGCATAGAGATATGCCTTCTCCGGCATGGTCTGATGGAATGCGGTATCGAAAACGCCGACCATGGGCGCGTTCGGCATCAGTTTCTGGCAGGAACGAATTCCGATGATATTCGCCGGGTTATGCAGAGGTGCCAGATCGTTGCACTTCTCAATATCGGCGATGACTTCGTCATTCAAAATCACGGCATCCGAGAACTTCTCGCCGCCATGCACGATACGATGGCCTACGGCCGAGATCTCGGAAAGAGAACCGATCACGCCGCTCACCGGATCGGTAAGCGCATTTAATACCAGTGAAACCGCAACCGTGTGGTCCGGCATAGCTACGTTTTTATCCAGGACAGGCTTACCCTCCGGCTTATGAACCAGATGCCCGTCGATGCCGATACGTTCGCAGAGACCCTTCGCAATGACTTCCTCGGTCTCCATATCGATCAGCTGATACTTAAGTGATGAACTTCCGCAATTGATAACTAAGATCTTCATGTTTCCTTTGCGCCGCCTAAAGGCAGCTTCTCCTTTTCTTATGATACAGGACGCTTACGCGCCTTTTTTACAATTCGTCTTCCGTCCCTTCACACAAGGACGCATTCGCGCAGGCTGCGCATCCAAAGACCTGCCCACGGGCCGCCCGCTCCTCCTGCTCGCGTTTTGAATAGATGCAGCCGCAGTAATTCTGCCGGTACAGCGAGTAGATCCTCGATAATTCGATGGAGCGCTGATACCCTCCGCGTTTTTTGAAATCGCTGAACAGATATCCCACGCCGTATTCTTCCGAGAGTTCCTTTCCGATCGCATTGAGCACCTGCGCGTTCTTTAAAGGACTTATGGACAATGTGGTCGTAAAGAAGTCATACTTTCCTTCGGCCGCCAGGATCGCAGCCTCTGTAAGGCGCTGGCGATAACAGCGGAAGCACCGCTCCCCGCCTTCCGGGACATGTTCAAAGCCCCGCGCGACCTCCTCGTAAAACCGCCCCGGTTCATACGTTCCGCGGATCACCGTGACCGGATGCTCCATCGGCATCTCGGAAACGAGACGCGAAACTTCACGGAAGCGTTTCTCGAATTCTTCTTCGCTTTCGATATTCGGATTATAGTAAAACACCGTGATCTCAAAGTAACGGGACAGGTACTCCAGCACATAACTGCTGCAAGGTGCGCAACAACTGTGGAGCAGGAGCCGCATGGGCTTTTCTCCCGCTTCGATCTGTTTCAGTGTCTGATCCAGAAGGATCTGGTAATTCACTTTCTGCGTCTGCATAATGCTTTCTATTAAACCCGAAATACCCGACACGCTGATTCCGCAAAAGCGGCGCGCATCGGGTCTGCATACGGTTTATTTATTGTAAAAAGTCTTTGATTCTCTTGCTGCGGACCGGGTTACGAAGCTTACGCAGCGCCTTCGCCTCGATCTGGCGAATACGCTCTCGCGTAACATTGAATACCTGGCCTACCTCTTCAAGCGTGCGGGGATGACCGTCCTCCAAACCAAAACGGAGGATGATGACCTGGCGCTCTCTTTCCTTCAGGTCGGACAGCAGCATATCGATCTGCTCTCTGAGCATGACCGTCTCGACATTTCCCTCGGGAGTAACTGCATTGTTATCTGCAACGAAGTCTCCCAGGTTGGAGTCGTCCTCCTCACCGATCGGGGTTTCCAGGGAAGCAGGTTCACGCGCGATCTGCATGATCTCGGAGACCTTCTCTTCGCTCATCTCCAGCGCTGCCGCCAGTTCGGAAACACTCGGCTCGTAGCCCAGTTCCAGAGTCAGTTTACGCTGCATCTTCGACATTTTATTGATAGTCTCGACCATATGAACGGGTACACGAATGGTTCTGGCCTGATCAGCCAGAGCACGTGTAACAGACTGGCGGATCCACCAGGTCGCATAGGTCGAAAGTTTGTAGCCTTTGGAATAGTCGAACTTCTCAACGCCTTTGATCAGGCCCATGTTTCCTTCCTGGACCAGATCCAGGAAGCTCATGCCGCGGCCGGTGTAACGCTTCGCGATACTTACGACCAGACGCAGGTTCGCCTCGATCAGACGCTTCTTGGCTTCTTCCTTCTCTTCTTCGGTTCCGTTCTGCTTTCTCTCTGCGAGGATCTTCTCCTCTTCGTTCGTCAGCAGGGCAAAAGATCCGATCTCTTTCAGATACATGCGGACAGGGTCTTCGGTACCGACACCCTCCAGCAGATCCATGGAATCCAAATTGATATCTTCGACATCGATCTCTCCGTCAGGATCGCCGGCAAAATCGAAATCATCTTTAAAATCATCGGCAAAATCATCTTTGAAGTCGTCTTTGAAATCATCTTTGAAATTGTCTTTAAAATCATCCTTGAAATCATCCTCGGGATAGTCCGGATCCTCGGTGAGGTCTCCCGGAATGACTTCGATCTTCTTATCCTCCAGATAACTCCGGATGTAATCCATCTCGTCGGAGATATCCTGGTCTTTGAAGAAATCCCGTACATCGCTTTCGTCCAATGTGCCCTTTTTCTTTTTGCCAATCTCCGCGAGGCGACTGAGCTGTTCGTTTAACGCTTCTCTGTCCATTAAACAAATCCTCTCTTCGGTATATTCGAAAGGGTTTCGCGGTCGCCAAAAAAGCGAAAGGAAACACTTTCACAGATTAAGTTATTATAACAAGCGGCATTTCAAAAGTCAAGGTTTTACACAAAATGTTCAAACTAAAATGTGTAAAGCCCGGTTCTCTACCGTGATATCCGCACGTGTCAGGCTTCCGGCATACTCCCCGTCCACGACCCAGTCGACCGGCTGATCGGACAGAATGGATACCTCCGAGACTTTCGCCCGGATGACATTGTCCGATTCGTTCTTCGAAAGGAGCGCCCAGACGATCTCGTTATACTCTACGGGGCTCTTCGGTTTCCGGATCAGGGTAAGCTCGAACTTCCCGTCATTGAGGTTCACGTTTTTCCCTGCCAGGTCCTTAAAACCCGCAACGCTCGAGGCATTCGAGATCATCCCGAACAAAAACTCCCCGGTCACATCCGTCGCGTCGGAAAGGTGTACCTTCAGCCGCTTCGGTTTGATACCCGGCAGACTCTTGATCGCCTCGATGATGTAGGCCGAATGACCGATCGTGTTCTTCATCTCCTGCGGTGTGGAATAGGTGACCTCGGTAAAAGCGCCGAAGCAAGCCACATAGACGAAGGGTTTGTCGTTCAGCCGTCCGACATCTACCACGAGTTCACGGTCCTCTTTCGTACGTGAAGCCGCGCCCAGAAGGGATTTCGGCAGATGCAGCGTCCGTGCATAATCGTTCGTCGAACCGGAAGGAATGTAGCCGAATTTCGGACGTTTTTCCTTAGGGATCGAAAGCAGGGCCGTCACCGCCTCGTTGAGGGTGCCGTCACCGCCGCTGACGATCAGTCGGTCATAATCCGTCGCCAGATGCTCGATGGCTTTGGTGATGTGCCCGGCATACTGGGAAGCCAGTACCGTACACAGAAACCCCGCACCGGTATAAAGGTTTACGATATCCGACAGGCGGGACTTCATGGCTCCCTTGCCGGAAGTCGGATTATACAAAAGCAGCAGTTTTTTCATGTCTTATCCTCCATTTCATCCAAATGGTACGGAGTGACCTGATAAACATAGTAATTCAACCAGTTACTGTACAGCGTGTTTGCGTGGCAGCGCCAGGTCAGGATCGGCGTGATCTCGCTGTTGTCGTCCGCATAATAATTCTGCGGCGGGGCAATGTTCAGGCCTTTGTTGACATCACGCTTGTATTCCATATCGAGGGACAGGCGATCGTATTCCGGGTGTCCCAGGATGAAGATCTGCTTTCCGTCCCGGCTCTTTAAGAGATACGGTCCGGCCTCATCACTGACGGCCAGCAGGTCCAGGTTCTCGGTCTGCTCGATCTCCTGGATCGATACCGTACTGTAACGGGAATGCGGCGCATAGAACACATCATCGAAACTGCGCACGATCGGACTTCTGCGGTCCAGTACCCGATGCAGGTAGATGCCCGAATACTTTCCGACTTCGACCGGGATCTTATGCAATCCGAAGTGATAGTACAATCCGGCCAATGCGCCCCAGCAGATATGCATCGTAGAGGTCACGTGACGCTTCGACCACTCCATGATCTTCGTAAGCTCCGGCCAGTAATTCACGTCTTCAAACTCGATCGTCTCCAGAGGCGCTCCGGTGATGATCATGCCGTCGAAATAGCGGTGTTTGACCTCATCGAAGGTCGTGTAAAACTTATTCAAATGCAGAATGGACGTATTCTTCGACTCGTGCGTCGCCATGTGCAGAAACGTCAGTTCCAGCTGCAGCGGCGTGTTGGACAGGGCGCGAAGAAGCTGCGTCTCATAATCCTCCTTCAGCGGCATCAGGTTCAGGATCGCGATCTCCAGCGGACGGATGTCCTGGCTGGAAGCCCGCATTTCGTCCATGGTAAAAATATTCTCGGAATCCAAAACTTCTCTGGCCGGCAGGTCATTTTGCACTTTGATCGGCATGGTTAACTCCTAACTCCCGTTTCAGACGGGCTCTGCGCTCTCTTTCGCGAGTGCATGAAACTCTTCCTCGCTGATCACCGGCACGCCCAACTGGGCCGCCTTCTTATTCTTCGATGAAGAGGATGTTGTATCGTTGTTGATCAGGTAATCGGTGTTGGCAGACACGCTGCCGGACACCTTGCCGCCAAGCGACTCGATGTAATCCACCAATTCCTTTCGGTTCCCGAAGGTGTTCAGGGAACCGGTGATGACAAAGGTCTTACCGCTCACCTTCGTTTTCTCCCCGGCACTCTTTGTGATCTGCGGGAAATGTACTTCTGCAAGCAGTCGTTTCAGAAGCGCGACGTTCTCTTCGTCGCTCATATAGGCCCGAACGGAAGACGCGAGGACAGGGCCGATGCCGGAAACAGCAGCCAGTTCCTCTTCCTGCGCTTTCGCGATCGCGAGCAGATCCTGATCGAATGCACGGCACAGAGCCTTAGCATTTGCAGGTCCGATTCCGGCGATCCCGAGCCCGTACAAAAGCGCTGCCGGCGTGGTCTCACGCGCCGCCTCGATCGCTTCGGTCAGGTTGTCGAACGATTTTTCGCCGATACCCTCCAGTGCGATCACGCGCTCCTTTTGTGTCTCTTTTAAGTGAAACAGATCATCCGGCGTATGCAAAGCTCCGCAACCGATCAGTTTCTCCAGTGTCGCCTCCGACAGGCCGTCGACATTCAGCGCATCTCTGCTTACAAACAGGGCGAATGATTTCAAATGTTTGATCGGGCATTCCGGAGAAGGACAGTACAGTTCCCGCGCGCTGTTCTCCTCGCGGATCTTCGTCTTTGCACCGCAGATGGGACAGTTCTCCGGAATCGGCGCGTTGCCGCTTCCGGTCAGGTTTTCCGCGATCTGCGGAATGATCATGTTGGCCTTATAGACCCGGATCGTATCCCCGATTCCCAGCTTCAACTGCTCCACGATGGATACGTTGTGCACGCTGGCGCGGCTGACCGTCGTTCCTTCGAGTTCCACAGGGTCGAACACCGCGACCGGGTTGATCCGGCCGGTCCTGGACGGGCTCCAGAAGATCTCCCGAAGCGTAGTCTCCGCCGTCTCATCCGCCCATTTAAACGCAATGGCATTGCGCGGGAATTTCGCCGTTCTTCCCAAAGAACGGCCGTAGGCGATGTCGTTGAGCACCAGGACCAGACCATCGGAAGGAACCGGATTTCCCTGAATGGCTTCCGCGAAGTACTTCACCTGATCCGCAACGGTTTCCGAAGTGACTTTAAAGTGTTCTACCACATCAAACCCCTGCTTTGCAAGCCAGTCAAACTGATCCGTCACGAGGTCGAAGCCGATCTCGTTGCCGTTTTCTTCGGCAGTGATCAGCGCAAATGCGTAAAAGCGGACACGGCGGGCCGCCGTGACTGCGCTGTTTAACTGACGCACCGAGCCGGAGCACAGGTTGCGCGGGTTTTTGTATTTCTCCTCCCCTTCGGGCAGGGAAGCATTGACCACGTCAAAATCATCATAGCGTATAACAGCCTCTCCGCGCAAGATGACGCGGCCCGAAAACGGGATTTTTTTCGGAACATTGAGGAAGGTTTTCGCATTCGGAGTGATCACCTCGCCGACCTCACCGTTTCCGCGGGTCACCGCTTTTTGCAGTTCGTGGTTTTCATATGTAAGTACGACCGTCAGGCCGTCCATTTTCCAGGAAAGCACGCCCTCGTGGCCGTTTAAGAACGCAGCAAGCGCGTCCACATCCTTGGTTTTGTCGAGGGACAGCATCGGTGCCGGATGCCGCTCCTTCGGAAGTTCGCTCATTACCTCATAGCCGACCTTCACGCTCGGGCTGTCCGCTCGCACCATGCCTGTTTTTTCTTCCAGTTTCAGAAGTTCATCATACAAAGCGTCATACTCGTAGTTCGGCATGATCTCCGTGCCTGTCTGGTAGTACGCATACGATGCTTCGTTCAAGATTCGGATCAGCTCGTCCATTCGTTTAATGTCGTCCATAGAGCCTCCTTCTCCGCCGCTTTGGGACGGATCAATGTTTTTTCAACGTGCGGTACAACTGCGCGGCAATGTTCTCCGGCACCTCCCGGACCTCGCCGACGCGGAGTTTTCCGAGTTCCAGATTCATGATCCGGATGCGCTTCAGCCGGCGCACATGATAGCCTGCGCTTTCGCACATACGGCGGATCTGGCGGTTAATGCCTTGCGTCAGGATCATGTGGAACGTACACTCTCCGCTTTGGAATGCGGTGCAGGGCCGCGTAACGACGTCGCCTAAGTCGACCCCCGCCTGCATCTTCTTCAAAAACTCCTCCGTCACCGGAGCGTCGATGGTCACAACGTATTCTTTTTCGTGCTCATTGGCCGCACGCATGATCTCGTTTGCCAGATCCCCCTGGTTCGTCAGCAGGAGCAGACCTTCGCTGGTCTTATCCAACCGGCCGATCGGATAGATGCGCTGCGGATAATGAATATAATCGATCACATTGTCCTTCTCACGTTTCTCCGCCGTGCAGACGATGCCGCGCGGTTTATAAAACATGAGCAGGATCGGTTTTACATTGCTCTTCTTTTTCGTCAGTGTCTTACCGTTCACGACGATGGTATCGCGGTCTGAAACCTGCATACCGGTCGTCGCCGGCTGACCGTTCACCGTGACCTTTCCTTCTTCGATCAGGCGGTCTGCCTCGCGCCGCGAACAAACGCCGACAGCACTTAAGTATTTATTGATTCGCGTCAGTTCCATGCGTGTCACCTCCATCGGCAAACAGCCCGTCTGCTATGAACATCGCGTCGCCGAAACTGAAGAAACGGTAACGCTCGCGGATCGCTTCCTCATAGGCGGCCAGCACATGTTCCCGTCCGGCCAGCGCGGAAACCAGCATAAGCAGGGTCGACTGCGGCAAATGAAAATTCGTGATCAGTCCGTCCATCACGCGGAAGGTGTAGCCCGGATAGATAAAGATATCCGTCCAGCCGCTGATGGGACTCAGTTTGGAAGTATTAAGCTGCGCCGCCGCGGACTCGATGGTACGGCAGCTGGTCGTGCCCACGCAGATCACGCGATGTCCGCTCTCTTTCGCGCGGTTAATCTTTTCCGCCGCCTCTTCGTCCAGCATAAAAAACTCGGAATGCATATGATGATCGGTGATCTCCGATACCTTCACCGGACGGAACGTTCCCAGTCCGACGTGGAGTGTCACATACGCAATGGAGACTCCTTTTTCCTCGATCTTTTGCAGCAGTTCTTTCGTGAAATGCAGTCCTGCCGTCGGAGCTGCCGCGGAGCCGTCATACTTCGCATATACCGTCTGATAGCGATTCTTATCCTTCAGTTCGTGTGTAATGTACGGGGGCAGCGGCATCTGACCGAGTCGGTCTAAGATCTCCTCGAAAATGCCTTCGTAGAGGAAGCGGATCTTGCGGTTTCCCTCTTCCATCATCTCGACGACTTCCGCCCTCAACAGTCCATCGCCGAATTCGATCACGGCGCCGGGGCGCGCCTTTTTTCCCGGTTTTACCAGGCACTCCCAGCAGTCATTTTCCAGACGTTTCAGCAGGAGCACTTCGACCTTTCCGCCGGTGCCTTCCCTGCTTCCGATCAGACGCGCGGGAATGACCTTCGTGTTATTTAACACCAGGCAGTCTCCTGCCTCCAGCCGGTCGATGATATTATAAAAGTGTTCATGTCCGAGCTGCCCCGAAGTCCGGTCCAGAAGCATAAGCCGGGATTCCGAACGGTTCTCGAGGGGATCCTGGGCAATTAGTTCCTGGGGAAGCTCATAATCAAAATCTTTAACCTGCATAGTTTCCTCCAAAGCCATCTCGGCTTAATAACCATACCAAAGACGGAAACGAGCCTTCTTGCGTCCGGTCTGTCGCTTAGCGACCGCCTTCGCCAACTTGTTTCTCGCCATGCGAACCGTCTTACGTTCCTCTTCGGTCAGTTCGCGGTTTCCGAAGAAGCATAGATTGATCTTATCGATCGCTTCCGCAAAAAGAGGTTCTTCTTCCGAAAGCTCATCAAACCAACCGACTACCTGGGAGGCGTCGCTCTCATAGGTGAAGACACAGTGTTCGATCGCCGCGAGTTTTCTCATGTCTGCATAGAGCGCTGAGATGCTCTTCTTCACATCTTTTTGCGTAAAGCCGCGATAACGTTTCGTAACGATCAGACTTCTCCTAAAGAAGATCAACAGATAGACCCCGAAAACGATAACGAGTAAAATGCCTATGACCTTCAGGATCGCCAGCACGATCGGGAATACGGAACTGCCTTTTTCGTTTGTTCCCGGATCCGTCTGAGTCAAGCTACCGGAAGGCATCGAGTGACCGGGAACTACTACCGGAATAGTATCGCCGATCTGTGTGCTCTCAGGCACACTTGTCGTGGCCGCAGGAAGGCTTGTGTCCGGTTTCGTCACAGCTTGCGTCGTTTCCGGCTGCGTCGGCTTCGGTTTGTCATTTTCCCATTTTCTCCAGGAATCCCGATCACCGAAGCCCGGAGTTACCTCGATCGGAACCCACCCCAGGTTTTTGAGATAGATCTCGGCCCATGCATGCGCATTTTCCTCCGTGAGCATTTGGTCTGCCGTAGCCCCCGGCGGCAGATAAAACCCTTCTACATACCGGGCGGGAATTCCCAGCAAACGAAACATGATGGTTCCGGCCGTGGCAAAATGCATACAGTATCCCACTTTTTTCTCAAACAAAAAGGAATCGACAAAATCCCGGTCGTTCGGGATCTTACCCGGTGTCTGGGTGTAATCAGCCAGTCGAGACAGTGTTTCCCGAACATAGATGACGGCATCTTCCACACCGTCTAACTGAACCCCCTTCATATATTCGCGCAGTTGTTTTACACTGTCCGGAACGACCAGGTACTCATTCAGCATCTGTGCGTAATCCCTATCGGCAGCGTTGTCATACGAGTCACCGTTATATTGAAACAGGTAATCTGCCAAAGACTTGCCGTTATCCATCGAATACACCTTCTCAAATGCCGACAACCGGTAGATCTTCTCATAAAAAGCATCGGCCAGATCCTGCGGCGAAGCCGTTACTCCGGGAAGGAGTCCTTTTTCATGACAATATGCATCATATAGGCGGACCAGGTTCGCGACATTGCAGTACATGAAATCATAGGATACAACATCCCCGGCCTGCATCTCCTCTTTTTTATACGGATACAAGGCCAGATTCTCTGTATCCGGCAGATTCGGCAAGTACGGCATCACCCGATATCCGTCTTCATAGTCAACGTTTGTTATGTACAGATAGGAAGGAATGATATTTAACGTATCTTTCAGTCGTTTATCCCCGGGATTATACGCCTGTGTAGCATCCAAAACATCCAGGACCTGGCTCAGTCGGTAATATCCCCTTCGTGAAACTCCTCCCGGGATATTGGCAGCATATTGCCGGCGTATCACATCCGGCAGATCCGTCCAACGTTTTCCCGTATATGCCTCTCCTACGTAACACTTGAGATAGGCATAACGGTAGTAGGATAAATACGAGCGATGCACAGTCAGCAGAACATGATCTTTATCCGGCTTTATGTTGCCGGTGGAAGACAGATCTCCACCGCTGATGCCGCCCGAACTCGAGCCGAATATTTTCCCTCGCAGCGCCTTCAAAAGTTTTTCAGGGCCGCCGGAATACATAAATTCCTGCGCCGGTTTGATTGCTTCGGTCAGGCGTTCCTCCACCAACGTGGGAAACGTCATGGCAGCTGCGAGCGTGGCCAATCCAACGCCGAAAAGCGGGAAGGCAGCTTTCGGAGGGCGCAGGCAAAAGATCGGGTTAACACTCCGCCCATTTTTTTTCGATATGACCACCTGTTGCTTCTCTTCGATCTTCATCTGGATTCCCAGAACCGAAAGAATGGAAAACAGAAAGATCAAA
>ONPC01000120.1 GCA_900319565.1 uncultured Eubacteriales bacterium
GGCTTTGCTGTTTTGAGCATATTATGAGGTGTATCTCATTATTGTCTTAATTGATGGGAACAAATGTGACGTTGGAGTGCGTCGTGGCAAAGGTTTCCGCAGTGCTGCCTGTCGGAGCCATCAGAACAACGTGCGTGCAGTTTTCAAAAGCATCGCCCTCTATGTTTACAGACATCCCGGGGATCTCAACAACAGCCAGGTCCGTGCAGTCGGCAAACGCTCTGCTGCCGATTCTCTGAATCTCTGTGCTGAACACCACCTGCTGTACCGGAAGTCCCATACAGGCCTCATCCTGCAGCTCTGTAAGCGAAGACGGGAATACAAGTCTGGTCAGATCGCCGCTTTTCTTAACGGTGAGCGTGCAGTTGTTCCCCATGTCATTAAACGTGTTGATGTAAAGCTTCTGACCCTGCCGGAGATATACCTCGAACTGATAACTGCTCTGCTCGCTCTGCACGCCGAGGAACTGACTGTTCTCTGTAGCAAGTCGGATGCTGATCATTCCGTCCCCCTGAACGGTATAAACTCCATTCTCAGGCGCCGTGAAATAATACACGGCCGTGGACGAGGTGCTCCATTCAGCGGACTGGCCCATCACCAGTTCCGGCAAACCGTTGACGTTGTCTTCGAGTGCCATATGATGGATTGCAGGATCTCTGGCGATCACCTTATTCGTACTGTCGAACAGCACACCCTGGTAGTAAAACTCCTGCCCGGGGAAGAACTTGCCTCGGTGACCGAAGTTTGTTGATGTATAGATTATATTATAGCGGGTCGGACCGCTCTTGACGCGCTCGGTCCACTGCTCCGGATCCGTGCCTTCACCGTACATGATGCCGAAGGAACAGCCGTTTCTGATTGTTTCCTCCGTGATTTCCATCGTGATAGGGAAAGAAGCGCTGATGTTCGTCACTTCGAAAGGATCTCCGCTGATTTCCACCGTGTCCCGTGATGGAAAGACCGCGTTCGTTACGAGCAGCCTGTTCAAGATGTTATTATCCTGCGGATTGGAATTATTCTCCGGTCTGACATACAGCTTCTCTCCGGCGTCGAGATACCTGAAAAAGCTTTGACCGAGATAGTACCACTGGCCGTTACTCAGATCCAGCGTCCGAATGTAGCCATTCCAGCTGCGGTTTTCAAAATGGAAGTCGTACCAGCCGGCAGACGGAGCAACGAAAAGCAACGCAGCGTTCCTCGCAGACTCAGGGGAATCAAGAGCCATCCGGGGGAGTACTTCGTCACCGGAGATTACCTTTACATAATCATCGATGACGGGAGAGTACCCAGATAAGTAAATCGTTTCATCTTTCATGAGGTACCTGATGATCGAAAGGGGATTGCTTGTGTTACCCTGTGCCTTCCCTGTAGAGCCATAGCCGCCCATAAGCCCCTCCGTCATGTAACCGATCGTATCGAAGTGGCTCGGGCTGGTGTCGTCAAGGTTGTACCCAACCAGCGCATAAAAACCGGTCTCCGGCGCGGTAAACTTCCCGTGAAGCCAGCCGCCGCTGAACTGCCTCATATTGTATTGCTGATTCATCTGCAGGCTCAAATATCCGCTGTCATCGGCCGGACCGTCGAATTCCACGACCGGGCCATAGATGAGATCCGAGGAATTCATGGATATGGAGCTGTTATACAGGAAAGGCCGTACCCAGTAATGGACATGGGGGACCAGATCCACACTGTATCGGACAAACTGCCGACGTAGCGATGTGGCGTCGAAGTCATTGTAGCTCCCGGCATCTCTGCCAATATAAACAGGGCGATTGTTCGATCTCATAAAACTGGAATCCGTACTGTATTCGATGCCGATCCCATAACGAGCCTGAGCGAACTCGGAAGTCACGGAGACATTCACCGTATAGGTAAAATGGTCAGCGGCGACTTCATCAATAGACACAATCTCTATGGAATTCACCGCATCGGCAGATGCCGTCACAGGATGATACAGGCCAATTGCAACCGCGGACACCAGCAGGAGTGCAAACGCTAAAAGATACTGGACAAAGCTGACGGAATGATTTTTCTTCATTGTCTTTTCTTCCTTTCTTAAAACCAGGACGCCTTTTTACAATCGCAGGAATCTATCATCCATCCATGTGATCGATAGCTGACAAAGGGCAGAGTCTTCGCCGACAGTAAATTATTCTA
>ONPC01000084.1 GCA_900319565.1 uncultured Eubacteriales bacterium
AAAGATTTTCGCTCTCTACTGGTCTTTTGTGTGATAATGTGGTACAATAGACAGGTCCGGATCTGTCTGATGGATCCGCCTGGACGTGTGAAAAATAATGTATTGAGGAGAGAAGAGAATGAGTAAAGACGCTAAAATTACGATTCATCCGCTGTATCAGATCGGTGAGATCAGTAACCGACTGTTCAGCACATTTCTGGAGCCCATCGGCTCCATGGTAAACGGTACCATGTACAACCCGAAGCATCCGACCGCGGATGAAGAGGGCTTCCGTACGGATGTCATCGACGCCTTGAAGGTGACGGGCATGCCCGCCTGCCGTCTGCCCGGCGGTAACTTCGTATCGGGCTGGGACTGGAAGAATTCCATTGGCCCGAAGGATCAGAGGAAGATCGCGCTGGATCCCGCGTGGTACCAGTATTACACAAACCAGGTAGGCCACGATGAGTACCTGCACTGGGCAGAGAAGGTCGGCACCGAGCCCCTGTATACGGTGAACCTTGGCACCGGCGACATGCGCGACGCCATGGCCATCGTGGAGTATACGAACCACGAAGGAACCAGCTGGTGGGCGGAGCAGCGTAAGAAGAACGGTCACGAGAAGCCTTACGGCGTAAAGATGTGGTATTTGGGCAATGAAATGGATGGCCCGTGGCAGCTCGGCTCCTGGGAGAAAGATCCCCGCGGCTACGGCATCCGTACGAACGAAATCTCCAAATTGGTAAAATGGATCGACCCGAGCATAGAAACCGCCGTATGCGGCTCCTCAGCGCCATTTATGGCACATTTCCCGCAGTGGGAGGAGGATGTACTGAACGAGTGCTACGAATCCGTGGATTATCTGTCCGTGCACCACTACCATGTGGCGCCTCCGGGAGACTTAAAGGCTCTGCTGGGCGGCTCGCTGTACTACGAGGATTTCATCAACACCGAGGTAGCGCTCTGCGACCTGGTGGCCGCGAAGATGCGCAGCCCGCATAAGGTGATGATCTCCTTCGACGAGTACGGCTCCATGGTACGTCCGACACGCGAACTGAACCCGGGTTACGGCCCGCACAACCTGTACCGTGCGCACTACCGTTTTGATCCGAACCGCAAATACATCATGCACGATCCGGATAACATGAGAGACTTTCATTTTCCGGGCGGCGACATGATCCGCGCCCTGTCCATGGCGACCGTGCAGCTGGCATTGCTGCGTCACGCGGACCGCGTAAAGATCGGCTGCATGACCGGCGGCCTCGGCGCTCTGTGCGCATCCAACCACGACCATGTGTGGAAGTCCGCGTCCTACTATCCGTTTAAGCAGTTCATCGATTACGCAAAGGGCGTAGCGCTGAATACCGCGGTAGAGAGTGAGACCTTTGACATTCCCGGCTATATTATCGACGATACGTCCGAGTATCCCACGAAGGAAGGCGTTCCTTACATCGACGCCGCTTCCGCATGGGATAAAGAAGCCGGCCGCGTAGCTCTCTTCGTGGTCAATAAGAGCGAGACCGACGAGTATCCGCTGACCATCGACGCTAGCGCTTTCGAGGGCTATTCGTTCAAGGAGCATCTGGAGATGTACTCCGAGGATCCGGAGGCGGAGAACACCTTCGAGAACCCGGATGTTGTGAAGCCTACGATCGCGCCCAGCGTAGTTGCCGAAGGCGGCAAGATCAAGACGCACGTAAAACCGCTGTCCTGGAACCTGATCATTCTGGAGCAGTAAGTTGGGTTTGATAACATAAGTTTGTAGTTCCCCCCGGAACGTCGCGAAGCGACGCCCCGGGGGTTGCTGTTCTGAGGGGCTTATTGTTGCTTGTGGAAGGTTTTTTTGCTACTTTACGGGCGGCCTCGCCGTTTCTGGCACTACTGGGGTTTGGGGTTTTTAGGGAACTTTATTATATCTATTAGTTTAAAAAGTTCCCTATTTTTCACTTGACTTTTAGGGAACTTTCGCATATAATGTCTGCATAAAAGTTCCCTAAAGGAGGCGCGCCATGAGTGATTTCGAGAGAATACAGTCTTTAATAAAAGAGAAAGCGGAAGCGGAGGCCCGATTGAATCTCATTCCCTATGATGGCTCTCCGGAGGTTAAAGAGAACAAGAGCGGCAAATATTTATATATTCGCAAGAGGGTCGGAAGCCGGCTTACATCGACCTATGTGGATGTCTATTCCGATGACTTATACCAGCTCTTGCTTCGGAATGCGCGAGAGGCGCGGGAACTGAAGAAACATATACGTTCTGTCACAAAACAACTGGCGCAGCTCGGTTATACATCGGGTGATCTGCCCGCGGATGTGTTGCAAAACGTCTATTTTGCGAGAGCGAACATGAAGACCAGCATATATGATCAGGCGGTTTTGGAAGGCGTATCTACGACATTTCCCCAGACGGAAGACATTCTGGAGAACGGAACGGTCAATGGGATGACAGCATCGGATGTTCAGAAGATACTGAACCTGAAACATGCATGGGAGTTTATCCTGGATGAAGATGTTTTGCAGGCGGACAGTGATTATTATCTGCTGTGTCATATCGCGAAACTGGTCAATGAGGGCTTCTATTCGGATGGCGGCAGGATCCGGGGCGTTCCGGTGATGATTGGCGGAACTTCTTATGTACCGCCGTTGCCCATGGAAAATGTGGTCCGGGAAAGCCTTCAAAGCATACGGACGAACGAGGGCGATACACTCGATCGTGCGATCTCCCTGTGCCTCTATGTCATGCGAACGCAGGTGTTTATCGATGGTAATAAACGAGCAGCCGTGCTGTTTTGTAACCATTATCTGATCGCGCACGGCGGGGGTCTTATGATCGTTCCCGAGTCGGAGGTGCCAGAGTTCAAAAGCCTGTTGGTTGCATATTATGAGAGCGCTGATGATACATCGATACGCACCTTTTTGAGAGACAAATGTTGGATGAAAATCCGATGATTGTTTGCATTGTGACGTGATTCGGAGTTTGTCTCCTATTTTGGTCTATCGCTTCGGACGGGCCTGAATTACTGCAACAACATCCTGAATGCGGACATCCATGAGTGAGAATTTAGCACAGGCAATTATTGACAGAAGGTCCGCAAATAATACGATAGATTTACTACCTGAAATATGATATATTTCAGGTAGTATTTTAAATTTGGGAAGCCAGTGTTTTAAGGAGGTTACCTATGAAGCGAAAGAGAATACATCAGGTTTGTCTCGGGATGGCGCTGGCAGGAGCGGTGTGTATGAATGCATGTGCGGTGAAGCCGGATCCCGGACCGGCGTCGTCGGATACGACGCAGAGCACGACCGCATCGCCGGATGCGACCGAAACGACGCAGGAAGCGAGTGTGCAAACGCGGACGTCAGACGGGACGGAGACGGCGGCTGCAGTCCGGACCACGGATACAGATCCGGAAACGAAAGAAGATAATACGGGAAAACAAAGCAACGAAGGAGGTTCACAAATGGATTATTCAGAGGTATTTAAGAATGTCAAATTGACGAAGGGTTATAAGGGGGTGTGGGACTTAAACCCGATCATTGCCCAGCATTACGGCGCGGATCCGTACGCCATGGTGTACGGGGATACCGTTTACTTTTATATGACGGCCGATGCTTACGAGTATGAGGCGGACGGCACGACGATCAAAGAGAATTCCTACAGCAAGATCAGCAGCATTTACGTGGTATCCACGAAGGATATGGTGAATTTCACCGACCACGGCGAGATCATGGTCGCTGGTCCGAATGGCGCGGCGAAGTGGGCGAAAAACTCCTGGGCGCCGGCAGCAGCGTGGAAGGTCATTGACGGCAAGCCGAAATTCTTCCTGTACTTCGCGGACAATGGCGGCGGCATCGGCGTAGTTTCTTCGGACAGCCCGGTCGGACCGTTCGTAGATGAACTGGGGCATGGACTCATTCGCCGTGACATGGAGAACTGCGGAAACGTAGCATGGCTGTTCGACCCGGCAGTCCTGGTGGACGACGACGGCAAGGCTTACATCTACTTCGGCGGCGGTATCCCGTGGAAGGGCGACGCAGCGCACCCGATGACGGCCAGATGCGCGCAGCTGGGTGACGACATGATGAGCCTGGTCGATGTTCCGAAGACCATCGACGCCCCCTTCCTGTTTGAAGATTCCGGCATTCACAAATACGGTGATACTTACTACTATACCTATTGCAGCAACTTTGATGTGGATAAGGCGGAAAACAAAGAGTACGAGTTCGAGAACGGCGAGATCATCGTCATGGAGAGTAAGAATCCTCTGGGACCGTTCACGTATAAAGAGCGCATCCTGAAGAACCCCGGCGCTTACTGGGGTGAGGGCGGCAACAACCACCACTGCGTATTCAATTTCAAGGGGCAGTGGTACATCACCTACCACACCCGCATGCTGGAACTGGCACAGGGCATCCGTCACGGCTATCGCTCCACGAACGTGGAAGCATTCGAGATGGGCGCGGACGGCACCATTGGCCTGATCCCGCAGACCCGCACCGGCCGCGAGCAAGTGGTCTCGGTGAACCCGTACGAGACGATCAATGCAGCGACATTTTGTGTAATGGGCGGCGTGGATACCGCACCGGCAGATGAAGTCAGCAAGAAGTACGGCTGCGGAAATCTGCTCCTGACCGCGATCGATACCGGTGATTTCATAAAGATCCAGGGCGTGGACTTCGGTGAGCAGGGCGCGAAGAGCGTAAAGGCGACCGTTCGCACGAATGGAAAGAGCGGCGTGGTGCGCATTTCGACCGATCTGGACGGAAAGAAGGTTCTGGGCTACCTGCCTGTGGAGAGCGACGGCAACGAGACGACCGTTTGCACGGCGCAGCTGGAAAATGCGAAGGGCCTCCTGAACCTCTATTTCACCTTCAGCGGTGAGGGTTACGAGGTTCTGGACTGGACATTTGAATAAGAACGGAGGACCGCTATGGGCCATGCAAATACGAAGTCCCGGCAGCGGGACATGAACCCGATCACACGCATGGACTACCCGGATCCGGATGTGATCCGGGTGGGCGACACCTACTACATGGTCAGCACGACGATGTATTTCATGCCGGGCTGCGAGATTCTGCGTTCGTACGATCTGGTGCACTGGGAGCACGCGGCGTTCGTTTACGACAGCCTTGATTCGACACCGGCGCAGCGATTGGAAGGCGCGGAGAACATCTACGGCCAGGGCATGTGGGCGGCGAGCCTGCGTTACCACAACGGCACGTTCTACATTTGCTTCGTGGCCAATGACACGCACAAGACCTACCTGTACCGTGCGGAGAGCATCGAGGGACCGTGGGAGAAAAGCGAGATCGAAGGCTTCTACCATGATAATTCCATTCTCTTCGACGATGACGGGCGCGTGTATATCGTGTATGGAAATCGCGAGATCTACCTGACGGAGCTTCGGGACGACCTGTCCGGGCCGAAACCCGGAGGTCTGCACCGTCTTATTCTTACGGATCGGGACGATGTCTACCTGGGCTACGAGGGTTCTCATTTTTATAAGATCAACGGAAGATATTACATCTTCTTCATTCACATGCCGAAGGCGACCGGAAGGCGGACGGAGGCTTGTTTTTCTGCGGCTTCCCTGACGGATGAATTTGTCGGTGGAGATGTTTTCGACGACGACCGCGGATATTTTAACAGCGGCTGTGCCCAGGGCGGTATCGTAGAGACGCCGGGCGGGGCCTGGTATGCGATCGTGTTCCAGGACAGCGGCGCGGTGGGACGGATCCCGATCCTGGTGCCTGTGACCTGGAAGGACGGAATGCCGGTATTCGGTGAGAACGGAGTGCTTCCGGCACAGTTTCCGATCGAGGACCTGAAACCGGACCATGTGTACGAACCGTTAGTCAGCAGCGATGATTTCCGAAGCGTATGTCCCGAAATCATAAGTACTGCGGCAAAGTCCCAAGCGGCTGACGGCCCGGTGGAGATCGACTTCGTGAACCACAAGCGTCGCTTTGACACGTTTGCTTTTAAGAGCTGCTGGCAGTTTAACCATGAGCCGGATCTCTCACTGATCAAGCGGGATACGGAAGTCGGAACGGTCACGGTCACTACGGATAAGGTATGCAAAAACGTGGTGCAGGCGAAAAACGTGCTGACACAGCGGACCACCTACCCGTCCTGCGCGGCAGAGATCACGGTGGACGGAGCAGCGCTTAAAGAGGGTGACTACGCGGGCCTGTGCCTGCTGGAGAGCTCCTATGCATTTGCCGCGATCACACGACGTGACGGTGAACTCTATGTGGTCATGCAAAATCGCGTGATCGATAACGGTTCGTTCTGGGGCGAACGCAAGGATAACGAGCCCGGAACGGAACTGGCCTGCGTCAAACTGAGCGGAAGCAGCGTGCGGCTACGCGCGGAAGCTCTGTTTGAAAACAAGGCGGACACGGGGCGCTTCTTCTACTACGACGGCGAAGAAAAGAAAGCATTGGGGCCGGAAAGCAAACTGGTCTTCAAACTGGATCATTTCACCGGCGTACGCTTCGGACTCTTCGTTTTTTCCACGAAGCAGATCGGCGGCAGCGGGACATTTTCCGAGTTCATCTACGAGTAAAGAATAGATATGCCGGAAGCAAAAGCTCCGCTTAACGGGAACGGGGATAGAAGCAGATCCGGATGTATAGAATAGAATATCAGCCTGCGGAGGCTTTGCGGGCTGCATATGGGGGTTAACAAATGGACGTTTTTAAGTTTGGTTTCAAACAGTGGAAGAGGCATCTTCCGCTGGACATTCTGACGAAACTGCTGAGTTTCGCGGCGCTGACGGCGGACCTGATGCTGCCGCTGCTCACCGCGATCTTCATCAACCACATCATTCAGGAGCAGGCAGCGGATCCGAAAAACTTCTTTTCGTTTCTGTTAGACGGTTCGTACGGCGAGATGCATACGATGAAACTCTTTTTCACCGTGGCGGCCGTGTTCCTGGGTCTGATCTTGTTTAAGGATGTGATCGTCTACATCAAGAACTACATCCTGCAGAAGCTGGGTCTGGCGCTCGAGACCGATCTGCGTGTGCTCACGTTCCATAAACTCATGGAACTGGACTCCGAGACCATCTCCGAGTACAACACCGGCGAACTGCTGACCACGATCAACTCCGACACGATCATGTTTAAGGAAATGTTCTGCCGTATGATCCCGAATATTTGCGACAGTATCTTCGTTCTGGTCGTGGCCATCGTGATGCTGGCACGGATCAATGTGCGGCTCCTGGTCATCCCGCTGATCCTGACGCCGTTTTTCGCCATGGCTTTGTTGCGTTTCCGCAAACTGGCCCGTGAGAATTTCCGCGCCATCCGCGGTTGCAACAGTAACATGGCACTCACCGTGCAGGAGAACATCGAGGCGGTACGTCTGGTGCGCTCGTTCACGAACGAGGACGTCGAGAGAAAGAAGTTCGATGTTTCCAACTACAAACTGCGCGACGCGCATATTAAGCAGATCAAACTGTCGTCGATGTTCGAGGCCATCTTCGGCATCATTCGCCAGACGGCGTACATCGGCAGTATCGCCGTGAGCGCGATCCTGGTCATGCGCGGCGAACTTCTGGTTGGCTACCTGGTAGCCAGCGCGGACTACGTGTTCCGCATCATGAACCACGTAACACAGATCAACAACAGCATGTTCCAGATGCAGCAGCAGCTGGTTTCCGGACGGAAAATGCTGGATTTCATGAATACACAGAGTAAGATCGTCGGCGGTGAGGAAACCGCGGACGAGACGAAACAAATGCATATCAAGATCGAACACGGCGACTTGGAACTGGGCGGCCAGAAGATCCTGAAGGACATCAATCTGGATATTGCCCCGGGTAAGAAGATCGGTATCGTCGGCGGCACGGGCTCCGGAAAGAGCGTGCTCTTGGAGTCGCTGATCCGCGTGCATGATATGACCGGCGGACAGATCCTGCTGAACGATAAGGATATCCGCGAATACGATCTGGACTCACTGCGCAGCCAGTTCTCCTATGTGTTCCAGGATGTCTTCCTGTTCTCCAATACGATCACTTCGAATATCGCGTATTCGGAGCCGGAGGTGGGCCAGCAGTCCATCGTAAAGGCGGCTGAACACGCGCAGGCGCACGGTTTCATCTCGAAACTGACCGAAGGCTACGAGACCATCATCGGTGAGCGCGGTCTCGGTATCTCGGGCGGCCAGAAGCAGCGTGTTTCCATCGCACGGGCACTGCTTCGCAACGCTCCGATCCTGGTTCTGGACGACTCCACTTCGGCTCTCGATGTCGGAACGGAGAAACGATTGCTGCAGGATATCAAGGAGCATTATCCCGATAAGACACTGCTCATATCAGCGCACCGTCTGTCCTCCGTCGTGGACTGCGACGAGATCATCTACATGCGCGAAGGCGAGATCATTGAGCGTGGAACGTTCGACGAATTGATGAAAAAGGACGGCACGTTCGCAAAGATCTACAACATACAGATGACGCAGGAAGGTTCCGTCAACTTCGACGCCCTGGCCGATAAGATCGCGGAAGGGGGTGTCTGATCATGGCGAAAAGAAATACCTACTTCCAGGATGAGGTCATCCGCAAAAAGTTTGATATCAAGCAGTTCGGACGTGTGCTCCGCTACATGCAGCCGTATAAGGGATATTTCATCCTGGTCGGCGCGCTGATGCTGGTTTCGGCCGGCCTCGCGATGATCACGCCGCTGCTTCTGAAGGAGATCATCAACAACGTCGTTGTGACGGAGGAATATCGCACGCTGGCGTTCATCGTCACATCCATGTCGGTCATTGCCGCGCTGGAGATCACGGTGAATTTCTTCCACCAGCGCATCATGGGTATCGTAGGTCACAAGATCATCTGCGACGTCCGAAAAGAGATCTTCTACAAACTGCAGGAGCTGCCGTTTGACTATTTCGACTCAAAACCCAACGGAAAGATCGTGGTGCGTGTCACGGACTATGTCAACGATCTGGCCAATTTCTTCTCCAACTATGTGCTGAACCTGCTGTCCTACGCAGTGAAGCTCATCATCGTTACATTTTTCATGCTGGGCCTTTCGCCGAAGCTGACGGGTATTGTTTTCGCGGTCGTGGTCCCGATGATGGCCAGCATTTTCACTCTTCGTTACTTCATCCGTAAGGAGTTCGCGAAACTCCGTGCGAAGAACTCGAACCGTTCCGCCTTCCTGGTCGAAACCATCATGGGCGAAAAGATCGTGAAGAGCTACAACCGCACGCAGAGCAGCGAGGCGATCTACGACGAGATCCACGACGGCTGTGTAAAGCAGTGGCTGCGCATTTTCCGCAGAAACGAGCTGAACACGCCCATCGTCGAGACCTTCTGGAACTTCGGCACCGTCTGCCTCTACGGCGTGGCGCTGTCCATGATCCTGGGTGGTTCTCACAATGTCAATGCCGGCCTGGTGGTCGCATTTACCAGTTACATGACGCAGTTCAGCGGCCCGCTGACCATGATCGCGATCCTGATCCAGCAGCTGGCGCAGGTCAGCTCGAACTTAGAGCAGGTGTTCGATACCATCGACTATCCGGTAGAGATCGCGAACGAAGAGGACTGCGAGGTGCTCTCCGACGTGGCCGGTAAGGTCGACTTCAATGACGTTACCTTCGCCTATGACGAAGATGTCAATATCCTGGAGCATTTCGATCTCCATGTAAAGCCAGGCGAGACGATAGCCCTGGTAGGCCCCACGGGTGCCGGAAAGACCACGGTCATCAACATGCTGACGCGCTTCTATGACGTGAAGGAAGGCAGCGTATGCATCGACGGAAAAGACGTGCGGAAGGTCACGCTCGACTCGCTCCGTAAGGAGGTCGGCGTGCTGATGCAGGAGCCCTTCATCTTTAAGGGCACCATCCTGGAGAACATCCGCTACGGACGTCCGGATGCGACCGATGAGGAGTGCATCGAGGCGGCGAAGAGCATCTACGCCAACACCTTTATCGAGCGTTTTACCGATGGTTACAACCACGCGCTCGAAGAGCGCGGCGCGGGCCTGTCCGCCGGTGAGAAGCAGCTGCTGTCCTTCGCCCGCATTATTCTGAAGAACCCTTCCGTGGTCATCCTGGATGAAGCGACCAGCTCGATCGACACCGAGACCGAGGCGCTGATCCAGAAGGCGCTGAAGAAGCTCCTTAGGGGCAAGACCTCCTTCATGGTAGCGCACCGCCTGTCGACGATTCGCAGCGCAGACCGCATCCTGTACATCTCGAACAAAGGCATAGCGGAGCAGGGCAGCCACGACGAACTCATGGCACTGAAAGGCCTGTACTACGCATTGAATTCATAAATGTGTCAACCGTTGCAGGTCTATGACCTGCAACAAGGACGGTTCCGTTTGACACATTTTCAGATTGTGAACCGCCACTGGGCGGGGTGACCTTCCGTTGGATACGCTTACTCCCGGTCAGGTCGCTCGTCGTGAAAAACAAGGCGCTCGTTCGAAGTCGGATCTGAGGGGACCCGCTTCGACAGAGGCCGTTTTCTTGATGAAAACGACCTCAGCTCGCGCGAAAAGCGATCTCGGAAATCGCTTTTCTCCCCTCATCCGACATCTCACTTGCGGTGTTTTTCTACGACTCGTTCCAATGCCCGGTCGAAAGCGTATCCCACGTAAGCCCCGCTTCGTGGCGGCGCGCCAAATAGTGAATGTGTCAAATGGAACCATCCCCACTGACACATCCCAAGGGTGTTCAGGACGTAGGTGAGGCCTTTGAGGGCCAACGTGGGGGCGGCTGCCCTGCTCTTGAGAGGGTGGCGAGAGAAAGCAAGATAGTTGCTTTTTGGCGGCCGAGGGAGCGCCTGCGGGGGTGTGGAGGCAACAGAAAGAGGCGAAATCGAGAATAATGTTGCTTTTGGAGGGTTGAGGTATGGAACACGAGAATGGCATCTGGGTCATGCGGGGGTTGCCGCGGAACCATCCGAAGAGGATCCGGAATTATAAGCAGCTGGTGGAGCGGGTCGAGGAGATCGGCTTCCTGCCGCTGTTTGCAAATGAGGTCGTGGGTTTCTCGGTCGAGGAGATGACGGCGTCAGTCGACTGGTGGACGGGCGACAGGACTGTGGATCCATGGGAGTGGCGTGAGATCGCCGCCCGGGAACATCGGATCGCTTACGGCAAGTTCTTCGGAGGCAAGGCGGGCTTCATCAGTCTGGATTGGCTGCCGGTATTCGCGAATTATCGGCGGGATGGCTATGATTTCGACGCCCGCTATGAAGACGGACTGGCAAGTCATCGCGAAAAGCTGATCATGGACTACTATATCGGGGAGGATGCGAACGGCGACACAGTATGGTAGGACGTGGACATCCTGTCTACGGAGCTGAAACGTGCGGCCGGGTTCGGCAAAGGCGGCGAGAAGAACTTCGCCGGGATCATGACTGGGCTGATGATGCAGCTTTACCTGGTGACGGCGGACTTTCGGCGTCGACGCAGTAAAAAAGGCGAGACCTATGGAATGGCGGTCTCGGTTCTGTTGCCGCCGGAAAAGATCTGGGGTTACGACCACGTGACGTCCGGCTATAAGGAAACGCCCGCAGCTTCGTGGACAGCCATCTGTGGCCGCGTGGAGGATTATTTCCCGAAGGCAGAGGATGACGCTATAATAAAACTGATAGGAAAGCGCCCTTAGGGGCGCTTTTTTTTGAGAAGGCCAATGATGGAACTCTTTCTTCTTGCAGATATTCCTTGGTTTGACAATTAAGTACATTTTAAACTATAATAGAACGTGTAATCGGGGCGGTTTTTCACCAAATCGACGGGACTGGATTCCCGATCGGATAAGCTATTCGGAAAGAGGTTTAGATATATGAAAGAGATCACCAAAAAAGACATTGAAGAATTCCAGAAGGACTATGCGAAGGACCCGCTGGCGCGGTCGCTGAGCAATGTGCTGGCGAAGACGAACCTGAAGGATATCGTGTTCTGCCAGAAGGGCATGGGCCAGGCACACTTCCATTTTTCGGTGGATGTGAAGACGCTTCCGGTCACGAACCAGAAGCAGAGCGGACGCTGCTGGATCTTCTCCGCGCTGAACGTGCTGCGGGAAGAGGTCGCGAAGAAGTGCAAGCTGGATAAATTCGAACTGTCGCAGAACTATGTGGCGTTTTGGGATAAATACGAGAAGATCAATTACTTTTTGGAGACTATGATCGAGCTGATGACGGACGGAGAGGACGGCCTTACTAAGAACGAGCGCCTGATCACCTATCTGCTGGATACGGGCATCCAGGACGGCGGTCAGTGGGACATGTTTGTCAATGTCGTTACGAAGTACGGCGTCGTTCCGAAGACGGCCATGGAGGAGACCTTCCAGAGCAGTCACACACCGACCATGAACCGCACGATCAATTCGAAACTGCGCCGCTTCGCTGCGAAGGCGGCGAAATGTGTCCGCGAGGAACAGGAA
>ONPC01000151.1 GCA_900319565.1 uncultured Eubacteriales bacterium
CGGACAGCTGGACTTACTATGAGCAGGACGGCGTTGTGATCGCCGGAGCAGCATTTTCCGCAAACAACCACGGGGTGTTGTGGCAGTCACTCAGGCTGGATCGGAGTCGTGTCAATATCGTAATGCTGCATGGGCAGACCGGTGAAACGGATGGGCGTTTGGGAGACGAGATCGTAAATCTGAAAGCCTTAAAGAACGCCGGGATCGACTATTTGGCTTTGGGGCACATCCACTCGTACCGCAAAGAACCGCTGGATGCCCGCGGCGTATACTGTTACCCAGGGTGCTTGGAGGGCCGCGGCTTTGATGAATGCGGCGAGCATGGATTTGTAGTTCTCAGCGTGGACGTGAAAGCCAGAAAAGTCACATCGGAGTTTATTCCTACGGGACGGCGTCGCTTATATGAGGTGCGGGCGGATGTGTCCGGCTGTATGAACACCGGGGAGATGAAGCCTTTGGTGAAAGCGGCACTCACGGAAGCGGGATGTACCCGTAACGATCTGGTGAAACTGATCCTGACCGGTGAGGTCGACGTAGAGTGTGAGATCGAGCCCGAGGCGATCCGGACGGCATTTGCCGACGGGTACTTCTTTCTGAAGGTGCAGGACCGGACCGGATTAAAGATTGATCCGGCCATGTATCTGGGGGATGTCTCCCTGAAAGGCGAGTTTGTACGACAGGTCCTGGCAGCACCGGACTTAAGCGAAGAAGAAAAGAACCTGGCGATCCGCTATGGTATCAAGGCGCTGCAAAATGAAGAGATATAGAAAATGTTTGGAGGAAAGACCATGCGGCTGATATCTTGTCATATCGACAATTTCGGAACCTTGCATGACCGGGACAGGGAGTTCCTCCCCGGGGAAAATGTTGTTTTGGAGGAAAACGGAAGCGGAAAATCCACATTTGCCGCGTTCCTTCGTGTTATGTTTTTCGGCTTGGAAGGGGATCGCAAGCACGGCGCCCTGGACAATGAACGGAAACGCTTCGCGCCCTGGCAGGGCGGAACTTACGGCGGCAGCCTGAAGTTTGAGGTGGACGGCAAAGTTTATGAAGTGACACGGAAATTCGGAGATACCGAGAAGAAGGATGTATTTGAACTGCGTGATGCGGCTACCAATCTGATCAGTGAGGATTATTCCGAACGTCTGGGTGAGGAGTTGTTCAAGATGGATCGAAAGAGCTTCTCACGGACCATCTTCGTCGGACAGATGGAGATCGAGACGGAGACGACCGACGACATCAATTCTCACATCGGTAACGTGGCGGATGTCCAGAACGATATGAACCATTTCAACGACGCCGTCAAGACGCTCGATGAGCTGGCGAACCGAATGTCGGCAACGCGAAAGACCGGAAGCATCAGCAAGCGTAAGGAACAGATCAGTTCGATCGAGGCGCAGCTTCGCTCTTATGATGCCGTTCAGGAAGCCATGGAGGATGCGAAGCGCCGGATGGAGGATGCGGACCGGAAATGCGCCAAACTGGAGGCGGAGCTGCGAAACAACGCCGACCTGCAGCAGGCATTGGCCGACGAGACGGTACGTCAGGATCGGGTCTTGCGCGTACGTGAGCTTTCAGAGAAATTCGATGCAGCTGCTAAAAAAGAGCAGGAACTGCGGGCAGGGCTTCCGGCTAAGATTCCGGAGATCGAGGAGGTCGCACACCAGGATGAACTGGCGCGAAAACTGTCCGGGGCTGCGCGAAGCCTGCGTGAGCATGCGGTGAGTGAGGAGCAGGAAGCACGGTGGAACGCCTTGCATACGCTTTTCGAAGAGCACCCGGTCAGCGAGGAGCAGATCCGCGCCTATACACAGGAGAGCACGAACCTGGTGCAGACGAAGGCAGGACTGGGTTCGAAGAACCTGACCGAGGAGGAAAATGAACGACTGAGGCAGTTGGCGCCCGGTTTTTCCCGGGACACGCAGGAGAGCAATCCGAAGACGGCGCAGTCCATATGGCATCAGATCGAGCTTGATCGCGTGAGTCAACAGCGCGCTTATGATGACCTGAAACGCAGTCATCAGGATGTGAGCGGTGTGCGTTCGCAAAAGCAGGACCTGGAGAAGCAGATAAAGGATTACGAGGCACAACTGAAGGGAGTAGCAGAATACAATAATGCCATAGATGATAAACCGGATCATCATCTGCTAATCATCAAGGTCATAATTATTCTGCTTATCCTTGCGTACAATGTGAAACATTTTTACGATAAATATATTGAGTCCCAGGAAGCTTATCATCGGGTGTTCATCCATATTCAGGATGTTTTTGTTCCGGCGATCAGTTTGATCGCGATTCTTTTGATCGTCGTATACAATCCGTATCCGAATGCGAAGAAGAAAAAGGAACCGGAAGGTCCGCCGCCGGAGACCATGCGAAAAAGTTTTGAGGATCGGCTGGCTGCATTAAACCGTGATCTGGAAAACAAACGCGCAGTCGTAGCGGAGAAAGACGAGGTCGTTCTGCGATGGAAGAAAAAAATCGAAGAGGAGACCCGGGAACTTCAATCCTATTTAGAAGCACATGGAGTCGAAGAGGAAATCACAAGCCTGAGTTCCGATGAGGTGCGCGCAAAACTCGATGCATTGGAAACTGAGTATGCCGAATATCAGAGACTGAGTTCCAAACAGTCCGAATTTCCCGAGCAGGATCTGATGGCCGCTTCGTCCCGGATGGATGAGATCCAGACCTTCCTGAAAGGCTATGGCCTCGAAGTTTTGGATGACACATCGGTCCATAAACAGTTGCACGAACTGTCCCAGATGCTGTCAGAGTATCAGAATCTGTCCGACTTAAAACGGGATCATGAGAGTGCCTTGCGGGAGCAGAAGGAGATCGCTGCGAAGATCCTGGGGTTCCTGGATGAATATGAGATCTCGGGCGTAACCGATCTTCAGGAGTTTTCCTTTGATGACCTTCGCGATCGGATTTCGGCCTACCGACGTGCGCAGGCTGATGTATCTGCCGCTAAACGCGAACTGGAACTGTTTAGTGAACAAAACGCCGAGGCGCTGAACCGGGCTGCATCGGAAAAAACCTCGGAGTTTACACGCGAGGAACTGCTGGAGCAGAGGGACCGTCTGGAAGCGGAAAAAGAAGCGGCATCCAGACTGTACGCCGATTATCGGGATGATCTGAATAAAAAGGCGGCGCAGCTTGATGAAATGGATGAACTTCGAGAAACGCTGGACGGCCTTTCGGAAGAGCAGGCGAAGGAGAAAACGAAGCTTTCCGGTATTCAAAATGCCCGTAAATACCTGGAGAAGGCAAAGGCCGAGGTTGTTTCCCGGTATTCCGCGCCGATCTTGGCTTCGTTCGAAAAGAACATGAAGTTCATTGACCCGCAGCATCCGGTGCGCTACCGGATCGACACGAACATGCAGGTCACCGTGGACGCCGAAGGCTTGCAGCGCGAGAGTGAACTGTTCAGCGCCGGCTATCGCGATCTTATGGGCTTCTGCCTGCGTCTGGCTTTTATCGATGCGGTCTTCACCGGCGAGAAACCGATGCTGATCCTCGACGATCCGTTCACCAACCTGGACGATGAAAAGACGCAAAAAGCGCGCGAGCTCGTTCGCGAGATCTCCAAAGACTATCAGGTGCTGTACTTCACATGCAGCGCCTCACGTAAATAAACAGAACCCCGGGATGCCACAACGGCAGCCCGGGGTTCTGTTTATTTACGTTTCCGAGCAAGGGAATGCGTTCGCAAATACGTTCGTCGGCGGCCGAACCCTTTTTCCATTTCAGCGGCCGTCATGCGACGCACGATCACCGGCGGTCAGATCACTGCGCCGTGATAATCCCGATGCAGATTTCAAGGGAAATCTGCATCTATTCGCTCGGTTCGGAACCGGATTTCAGGGGGCCCGCTGCGAACTGCGGAGTTCTCTGATGAGAACTTCCTCGTCGCGCGCGAAAATCGGTCTCGGAGACCCGATTTTCTCCCCTGATCCGATCCCTCACTCGCGAGGATTATCTACGGCTCGATCTATGCCCGCCTTGCAATCGCGCGCCGCCTTCCGGCCTCTCGTTTGCGTGATTATAAGTTCGGCCGCTGACGAACGCATTTTTTAACGCCATGCTCGGAAACGATCTATACAATGCGGGGCTGCCGTAGTGGCATCCCGGGTTTTGCGCATTTCCGGCGTGAGACGTTGCAAGTATAGTACATGAGAAAACCCGGGATGGAGATCTCGCGAGTTATAGGACGCGGTACTTATTAAGCAAGATGGAGGGGGATTCTTGATACTCCCTCTCTTTAAGACCGCATAAGCAGAACAACCTCAGGGGGGAGAGAAATCTAACGTTTCCGCGACTCCGGACAGTTCGGCCGTAATCGAAAAGGGACCCCGAGCTCCGCCTTTGATATGAGCGGAATGTTTTTCAGCGCGCAGTGAATTGGACGAAGATGACCGTATCATGAAACGTAAACTCCCGGAAACAAGTTGCAAGGGCTGAAGGCATAAACCAAAAGGTCGGAGTGTCGCTGCAAAATGTGACATTTGTCAACTGAGGTTGTGACAGCGTTCACTGTTTTTCAGCTGGCCGGCGGGTATAATGAATACAGGATCGCAAGGGGCGGTCCGGTGAGTATTGCCCAAACAGGAGGTTGCATCATGGCAGAAACAGTAGTTAAGATCACAAATCTCGTGAAACGATATAAAGAGCTCATTGCGCTGGATAACTTCAGCCTGGAGATACAGAAGGGTGAGGTGTTCGGCCTGCTGGGCCCGAACGGCTCCGGTAAGACGACGACCATCAACTGTCTGCTTACGCTTCTTTCGTATGATAATGGTGAGATCGAGCTGTTCGGAGAGAAGATGACTTCGAAGCGCAACGATCTCAAGGCGCGGATCGGCGTGGTGCCGCAGCAGGTTGCGGTGTTCGAGGAGCTGACCGTATATGATAACATCGATTTCTTCTGCGGACTGTACATAAAGGACGGCGCGACACGAAAGAAATATGTGGAGGACGCGATCGAGTTCGTCGGACTGCAGGAGTTCACAAAGTTCTATCCGAAGAAGCTGTCGGGTGGTCTGCTTCGAAGACTGAATATTGCGTGCGGCATTGCCCACAAGCCGGAGCTGATCATATTTGATGAGCCGACGGTAGCGGTCGATCCGCAGTCCAGAAATAAGATCCTGGAGGGGATCGCGAACCTGAATGCGCAGGGCGCGACGATCATCTACACGACGCACTACATGGAGGAAGTCGAGCAACTCTGCTCGCGGATCCTGATCATGGATCACGGGAAGAAGGTGGCGATCGGCACGAAGGATGAACTGAAGGGCATGATCAAAAACACCGAGAGCGTGGTCGTAAATGCAAGTGACCTGGAGCCGGCGTTTATCGAGAAGATCCGTGCGCTGAACCATGTGTACGACGTTTCCTATCACGACGATACATTGACCGTAAAATGCAGCGGCGGCAAGCACAATATCGTGCATGTCGTAGATTGCTTCGCGGACAATGATGTGAAGTACCGGCAGATCTATTCGATCCTGCCGACGCTCAACGAAGTGTTCCTGGAGATCACGGGCAAACAGCTGCGTGATAACGATTAAAGAGGTGGATGACTATGTATTTTCGTGTATTTATCTATCGATTGAAAAAGAATATCCATGACCGCGAACTGATCCTCTGGTCGCTTTTGTTCCCCATTTTACTGGGAACGTTCTTCTACGCGACCTTCAGTTCCATCTATGGTCAGATGGGCGTGCAGACGTATCGTGTTGCGCTGGTGAATGGTTCGGAGGAGACCACACAGTTCGTGAAAACGACGCTGGAGGGCATTCGGACCGAAGAGGGCGCACCGATGTTTGAGGTGGTGATCCCGGAGGATGCGGATGAACAGAAACTGCTGTTCGAAGACGAGGTCGCCGGAATTATGGACATCGCGAATATGGGCGACATTCAGCTTCGGATCGCGAAGGATGAGGTGGCGCAGAATGTGCTTTCGCAAGTGGTCGGCGTGTTCCGCAGAAATGCAGTGCTGACGCAGAGAGCCATGCAGGATCCGCAGGCGGCGGAAACGATCACAAAGCTCATGACCGAGGAGCCGGAGCTTCTGCGCCAGATTAATGCGGCCGGCGAAAACAAGGATCCCTATGTATCCTACATGTATGCACTGCTGGCGATGATCTGTGTGATGGCTTCCAACGGAGGCCTGCAGGTCCCGATCGATTCGCAGGCAAATATTACACAGCAGGGCGCCCGCGTTTCCCTTACGCCGGTGAACCACAGGATGTATGAGCTGGTCAGCCTGGGCGCGGCAGCTTTGATCCAGATCGTTTGCACACTGGTCGGCGTAGCCCTGATCCGGCTCGTGTTCCGTGCCAATATGGGCTGCAGCGACGCCATGCTGATCCTGGTCAGCATCCTGGGAACGCTCCTGGGCTGTTCTCTCGGGTTTGCGCTGGGCCATGTTTCGAGCATCCGGAAGAACACGAAGGAAGCGATCCTGCTTTTGTTCGTGACAGTCGGCGGCTTTTTGTCGGGTCTGATGGCCCATCAGGTGAAACTGCTTGTGGAAAAGAGTTTCCCGCTCCTGAACCGCATTAACCCGTCGGCGATCATCCATGACGCCTTCTTTAGTTTGAATGTGTTCGGGATGGGAGAACGTTTCTATCGTTCCCTGATCACCATGGTGGTCATGACGGTCGTTCTGACCGCGATCGGACTTTGCATGTCCGGAAGGAGAAGCTATGCAAGTATTTAAGGCTTTTTTCAAAGTTCAGAAAAGATATATGATCCCTGCGATCATGTTTACGCTGATGGGTGTGTTGATGCTCATCATGAATTATGCGATGGCGCATAGAAGCACCTCCGATAACGGCTTTCAGTCCATGTCCCTGCCCATCTACCTCACGGATGAAGATCAAAGCGAGGTTTCGTCCCTGCTTGCGGACTATCTGAGAAGAACGCATAAGGTCGATGAAGCGGAGTGTTCCGACGAAATGCTCACGGAGCGCCTGTACTATCAGGATCTGGCGGCGGCGATCACGATTCCGAAGGGCTTCGGTCAGGCATTTACCGACAAAAACACGGGAGATCGCATGGAGATCCGGAGCGTGGTCGATGAAGGCCTGGCGGAAGGGCACATGCTGAACCTGCAGCTCAAGTCGTTTTTAAACAGTATGTACGCGTTCTATCACAGCGGCATGTCTCTTACGGAAGCGGCAGCGCAGGCCGAGCAGACGCAGGCTTCTGACAATTATGTGAGCCTGGTCCGCGAGGCTACGGAGGAAGGCACGGTAAATGAGCGTAGCGGCGAGAGCACCAGCCGGTTGTTGTTTATTTTCATCCCGTATGTTATAATGTGCAGTGTATTTGGATCGTTGCTTCCGGCCGTTATGTCGTTTGGCGAATCGGAGAAGAAGAGAAGAGAAAACGCCTCCGGTTTCGCGGTTTGGAAACGCAGTTTCGCGCTGGCTTTCGGTTCGCTCGTGTTCGCATTGGCATTCTGCCTGATCTATGTCGTGATCCTGGCGTTTGTCTGCGGCAGCGAGACATTTTCCGAAATGTGGTGGCTGATGGCGCTGAACCTTCTGATCTTCACGTTCTCCACGGTCATGATGATGGCATTTTTGTCAGTCATCCCGCTGAAGGCATCCGTGCTTTCCTCGATCGTTTCGACGGTCGTATCGCTGGGCTTTGCCTTCCTCGGCGGCCTGTTCGTTCCGATGCAGTACCTGGGCGAAGGCGTAAAGATGATCGGACGTTTCCTGCCGACCTACTGGTATGCGACGGCGGTAGAGGCACTGGATAAAGGCAAAGGCTTCGCAAGCGTTCTGCCGTACTTTGGCATCGAGTTGTTATTCGGCCTGGCTTGCCTGGCCATCGGTTTGGCGCTGTCGAAGGCATCTGAGCGCGCCGGATGAGTTTAAAGGACTTGGTTTATGAAACAGTTTACGGATAAACTTATACTGTTTCTCTTATCGGTATTTGCCATGCAGGTTTGCCTGCGTGGCAGATACCTTATTGTCGTTATTTACGCCGTGATCGCCTATGCCGCGATCTGCTTTTGGCTTTCCATTCCCGAGGATGAGGAGCCCCGGATGCGCCCTGTGCTGCGAAAGAGCGTCCAGTGCGTAGCGGCGGCTCTGACAGCAACCCTGCCGGGTGCGGTGACCGCATCGCCCATGCTTTTGTATGATATGATTGCATGCAGGAATTTTGCTGCGATCGTCATTCTGGCTGCGGCCGGTGCGCTTGGGATCACGATCCACCTTCCGGATATGTTCCCGGAAACGTATTCTGTCATGGATCAGACGTTGCTTTTTTCCTACCTGGCGTTGCTTTGCGCGTCCTCTGTGCTTCTGGCCTGGCGGACGGCGAGGCATGTCAAACTCGAGGAAGAATTCATCCACCTGCGCGACCGCGACCAGGTGAAGCAGGAGAAGCTGCGCGAGCAGACGAATGAGGTACTCGAGGCGAAGGACCGCGAGGTCTACACGGCACAGCTGGCGGAGCGAAACCGCATTGCCCGTGAGATCCATGACAATGTGGGCCACATGCTGACCCGCGGGATCCTGCAGGTCGGCGCCATGATGACGGTGCATAAGGATGAGCCGGTCGCCGAGGAACTGGCCATGCTGCGAGAGACACTGGACACAGCCATGACGAATATCCGGACCAGTGTGCACGATCTGCACGATGAATCGGTGGATCTGCATTTTGCGCTGGAGCAGATGGTGAAGCCTCTGCATGAACGGTTTCAGGTGCATTTCGAGGTCAATGTCGACCATGCGGTGCCGCGAAACATCAAATATGCCGTGATCGGGATCGCCAAGGAAGCGATCTCCAATGTGATCAAGCACAGCGTGAACGACTGTGTGGATGTGACGTTCAATGAGCATCCGTCGATGTATCAGCTGGTCATTCATGACTATCCGGAGCACGTGCCATCGGAAGTCCACGAGGAAAGCATGGCAATGAAGAAGCGTGCCGCAAGCGACGACAGCGGGATCGGGCTTTCGAATATCGAGGCGCGTGTGAACGGCGTCGGCGGCTATGTGAATATATCCCGTGAACGCGGCTTTCGGGTTTTTGTAACGATACCGAAGCCGAAGGAGGAAACATGAATATATTGGTTGTGGATGATGACAAACTGGTGGCGATGTCACTGCGCATGATCATCGAGGCGGATCCGGATATGACCGTGGTCGATGTCGGTTACAGTGCGGCCGATGCGATCCGTCTGTATAAGAAGTATATGCCGGACGTGCTTTTGATGGACATCCGTATGAAGGACCGCACCGGTCTGTCTGCGGGAGAGGAGATCCGCGCGCAGTATCCGAATGCGAAGATCCTCTTTTTGACGACGTTCAACGATGACGAGTACATCGTGAAGGCGCTGTCCATCGGGGCGCGCGGCTACATCATCAAGCAGGATTTCGAGTCGATCATCCCGGCGCTGAAAGCCGTGCAGGAAGGCCAGACCGTATTCGGCAGCGATGTCGTAGGCCGCCTCCCGTCCATGATTCGGCAGGAGAAGCAGGAGGGCTTCGACCGTGAAGCATTCGGCCTTAGCGAGCAGGAGGCGGAGGTCATGCGCCTCATAAGCTGCGGACTTTCAAACCGTGAGATCGCGGATAAACTGTGCCTCTCGGAGGGCACCGTGCGCAACTACATCAGCAACATTCTGGCGAAACTCGGATTGCGTGACCGGACGAACCTGGCCATCTTTTATCTGACCGGAGGGAAACCCACCCGGGCCGAGTGAGCATACATAAGATCAAATCTTTCGCCCCCGGCGGTGCTTTACGTCACCGCCGGGGATGCATTTTTTTCGCTCCAAAACAGCAAAATTTGACTTGCTTTATTGACCCTTCGAGTATATAATGGTATGTGGTTAAATTTGTTTTTTTAACAGTACTACTAATCATGGAGGGCTGATAGCAATGAGCAACACAGCACAAACCCAGGCCGGAAAGCGCATCACCGCGCTGCTCGACCAGGGGAGTTTTGTTGAGATCGGCGGACGTGTGACCGCGCGGAGCACCGATTTCAATCTTCAAAACAAAGAGTTGCCGTCCGATGGCGTTATCACCGGTTACGGCACGATCAATGAAAGTCTGGTATATGTTTACAGCCAGGATGCAAGCGTACTCGGCGGTTCCATCGGTGAGATGCATGCGAAGAAGATCGTGAAGATCTATGATCTTGCGATGAAAACGGGCGCACCCGTGATCGGTCTGATCGACTGCGCAGGTCTTCGTATC
>ONPC01000203.1 GCA_900319565.1 uncultured Eubacteriales bacterium
GACGAAGAGATGCGGGAGCTCCTGAAGGAGGAACTGGCGCAGGCGAAGGAGGACGTCGCGAAACTGGAAAATGAGATCAAGATCCTTCTCTTGCCGAAGGATCCGAATGATGATAAGAACGTTGTCGTCGAGATCCGCGCAGGCGCGGGCGGCGACGAGGCGGCGCTGTTTTCGGCGGAATTATACCGCATGTACGTGCATTATGCGGAGGCACACCACTGGAAGGTGGAGATGGTCGACTGCAATGAGAGCGGCATCGGCGGCATGAAAGAAGTCGTTTTCATCATCAGCGGCCCGGGTGCGTATTCCCGCCAGAAGTATGAGTCGGGCGTACACCGTGTGCAGCGCGTTCCGGAGACGGAGAGCGGCGGCCGCATCCATACGTCGACCAGCACGGTCGCGATCATGCCGGAAGCCGAAGAAGTCGACAACAACATCGTCATTGACCCGAAAGACATACGTATCGATGTGTTCCGTTCGTCCGGTAACGGCGGACAGTGCGTCAATACCACGGACTCGGCGGTGCGTCTGACGCACTTCCCGACGGGTATCGTGATCTCCTGTCAGGATGAGAAAAGCCAGTTAAAGAACCGTGATAAGGCCATGCGCGTGCTTCGTGCGAAACTGTACGAACTCGAGTTGGAGAAAAAGGCCAGCGAGGAGGCGGCGGAGCGCCGCAGCCAGATCGGAACGGGCGACCGCTCCGAGAAGATCCGCACCTACAACTTCCCGCAGGGACGTGTGACCGAACACCGCATCAAGCTCACGCTGTACCGCATTGACCAGATCATGAACGGCGATCTCGATGAGATCATCGATGCGCTCACTGCGGCGGATCAGGCGGCGAAACTGCTGAAACTGCAGGAAGCGTGATCCCGTATTGCAGTATAAAATGCAACACAGAATGTTGCGGATACAAGATAGAACAGCCATAGCTCTTTTTATAGACCAAAAGAAAGGGGTGTCCCGTGCGGACACCCCTTTTTCAGGAATCTTATTTGGTTCGGAAACCCGGAATTACTTCGCCTCTTCGATCGCAGCATCGGGAGCGTTCTTCTGAACACTTGCGATACCCTTCTCGCAGTTCGCCTTCGTTACATAGCCTTCGGAAACAGCGATGATCTCACCGTTTCTGGCCTTCAGACGGAAACGGAATTCGCCGGCCTTATCTACATAGATCTCGAACTTAGGGTTCGTAACGGTCTCAAAACCTTCTACGGTCTGATCCTCGATCTTCGCGATCTCGGCGTTCTTCTGAACGCTGGCGATACCGTTCTTACATGCGGACAATGTGGTATAAACCTCGGAAGTAGCGATCACCTGGCCGTTGGTAGCGAGCAGATCGAACTTGGTTCCGGTCTTGGTTTCCTTAATGATAAACTTTCCCATTTTACACCTCCGTGTGCACAGATTTTTTGTGCTTTCAATATACACCTTTTCCATATTTCTGTCAAGATAAAGTAAAGCCGGAACTTGTTTTTTTCATACAGGTTCCGGAAACAGGGGCGAATTGCCTACACAGTCCGGCCGAAAGTGCGCAGCCGGCGGAACAGCGGCCTCCGGGCCGAAAGATTTTCCGGATTTATCGGGCCCGGCGGGCTTGCGTTTCGGGCCGGCAGCGTTATAATGAAAGCAGGCGTACGATCCATATTATGCGCATGGGACGCAGGATGCATCGGGTGCGCATATTATCTCAGCGGAAAAACAGGAGACATATATGACAAAGAAAGAACGAGTGGCAGGCGTGCTGGCCGCGCTGGACCGGGAATACGGGACCGACTTGGTCTGCTATCTGGATCACCGGACCCCGTGGCAGCTGCTGATCGCGACGATCCTGAGTGCGCAGTGCACGGATGCGCGGGTCAATATCGTGACGAAGGATCTGTTTCGCAAATACGACACGCTGGAGAAATTCGCAGAGGCGGATTTTGACGAACTGTGCATGGATATCCGGCCGACCGGATTCTTCCGGAATAAGGCGGCGAACATCATTGCCTGCGCGAAACAGCTGGTCGAAAAGCACGGCGGTGTGGTGCCGGATACCATCGAGGAACTGACGGCGCTGGCCGGCGTGGGCCGCAAAACTGCGAACGTCATTCTGGGCAATATCTACCACAAACCCTCGGTCGTCGTGGACACGCATGTGAAGCGAATCTCCCGAAAACTGGGCTTTACGAAGGAGGAGGATCCGGAGAAGATCGAGTACGATCTGATGAAGATCCTGCCGGAGGATCACTGGATCTTGTACAACCTCCATATTATCACGCTGGGGCGCTCGATCTGCACGGCGAGATCCCCAAAATGTGAGGAATGTTTTTTAAATACCTATTGTGTGACGCGAAAATAAGTGCTATAATAACCTAGATGTAGTGTCAGAAGTGTGCCCTCGCACAGGCGGCGGCCGTGACCGACGCGACATCTCACACCGGATTTACGGAAGAAACCGGCATTCATAGAATAGGATGGTGTATTTAGGATGGCTTCACAGAAGAGAAATGAAACCAAGCAGAAGAAAAGACAGAGGATCTTCTTTGCGATCCTTGCGATTATTCTGGTTGTTGGTATGATCGTGACCGCAGTGCTTCCCGCTTTCATGTAAGAGCGCGGCAGGGTACTGTTTTGAAGTATTGGGATGTGGTTTTTTGATGTTTGAAAAGCAGCGAAGGGCTGTAGGAGGTATTATGAAAAAAGGATTGCGTTTGTGGATTTCATTGGCCGTGATGCTGACCGTGGCATTTGCGTGCCTGATCCCCGGCCGGGTCTACGCAGACAGCGCGGATACCGTTCCGGATGGCGTATATTTGGACGACATCGCGATCGGCGGCATGACCCGCGAGGAAGTGCAGAAAGCGGTCGATGAGCGTATTAAGACATTGGGAGCCATGCCGCTTCGTGTGAATGTGGCCGGCCGTGCGATCGACATCACACTCGCCGAGATCGGCATCTACTGGAGCAACAGCTCGGATGTGATGGAGAGAGCATTTGCCCTGAAGACGAAGGGCAGCATCATTAACCAGTATAAGGCGAAAAAAGATCTGGAGCACTCCAATATGACACTTACGCTGGAGACCGATGTAAACCGTGAGCTCCTGAAAGTCTTTCTGTTTGACTTCGTAACACGTCTGGAGAGCGCGCCGGTCAATGCTTCCATAGCAAAGGAAGGCGGTTCCTTCGTGGTAAAGGGTGGTAGATCCGGCGTCACGATCGATAAAGATGCAACTTACAACGACATGTCCGAGGCGATCCTTTCGGCGAACCTGACATGCATGAAGGACTCCGCGCTGTCCATCAACGCAGTCTATAAAGTCGTTGAGCCGTCCGTTTCGAAGGACCTGTTCGCAGGCTTCGGCGCGCTGCTCGGCGAGGGCGTGACTTATTACAATGCGACCCTGAAGGATCGTGCGACAAACGTAGCGTTAGCTACGAATAAGTTCAACGGCGTTATCATCTATCCCGGCGAGACCCTGTCGGCGCTGTCCATCATGCGCCCGGTCACCCTGGATGCAGGATATAAGAAGGCTCCGACCTATGCCGGCGGCGATGTTGTCGACGATATCGGCGGCGGTATCTGCCAGGTAGCTACAACACTGTACAATGCGGCACTCAACGCCGAACTCGGCATCGCTTACCGCAAACCGCACTCGCGTATGCCTTCGTATGTTCCGGCAGGTCTGGATGCCATGGTCTACTCACAGGGTAACAGCGATTTCGTTATCCAGAACAACTACAGTCATCCGGTCTATATTGAGACGATCTCTGCGAAAAACGGCGACGTCGGTGAGACACGCTTCCGCGTCTGGGGTGTAGAAGAACGCCCGGCAGGACGTTCTATCAAGTACGAGTCGAAGCTTGTAAAAGAGGCATGTTCCTTCCCCGGTGAGGACGCTGATCCTTCGCAGTTCTACAAACTGGTATTTGACGATAAGATGCCCACCTTGCAGCAGGCGACCGCGGACCCGAGTCTTCAGCCTGTAAAGCAGACCGGAACCTTCTATCCGGTCGTAAAGGCGGATGTATATAAGATCGAGTACATGAACGGTAAGGAAGTCAGCCGTACCAAGATGTACACGACGACTTACGCAAATGCACGTAAAGGCTACATTGCCGGTACATATAAGGTAAATCCCGACACCTACATCGTTTCGGTCGAATATGATTTCGACATGCTCGCATCCGGAAGAGAACCGATCATCCACTGGGGCTCTCACGCGAACGATGAGGCAGTAGCAAAGGCTTCCAAGGCTACAAAGGCGCCTACGACAACTCCTGAGGAGACGACCGAGGCACCGACCCAGGCGCCGACGCAGGCACCTACGCAGGCACCGACCCAGGCGCCGACCCAGGCACCGACCCAGGCACCTACGCAGGCACCGACGCAGGCTCCTACGCAGGCACCTACCCAGGCGCCTACACAGGCACCTACACAGGCACCGACGCAGGCACCTACCCAGGCACCTACGCAGGCTCCGACCGAGGCTCCTACACAGGCGCCGACCCAACCGCAGATCGACAACACGGACGATCTGGGTGATGAATAATCCAACAAACGAAAAGAGAGATTCAGATGAGATCATTGAAACGATTTACGTCGCTTTTGGCAATCGTCCTCTTATTGTTTGCGAAGCCGGTATATGCGGATCCGGACGACGCTTCCGCATCACCGGATACAGGCGTGACGATTTCCGTCGGAGACCCGGCGGAAATCGCCGTCGATACGCTTGAAACGGGCGATACGACCGATACAACGGATTCCGAAGGTGATACATCCAAACAACTTCCCGAAGCAGTCGAAGAGAACGAGTTTCCGGAAGATATGAAGATCCCGGCTGGGGTGTTCCTGGATGATATCGAGATCGGCGGACTGACCGTTTCTGAAGTGGACGCGTTGGTAGAAGAACGCATCAAATCCCTGGGGGAGAAAAAACTTCGTCTTTCGACCCCGAAGACATTTGTTCAGAGCACACTCGAAGAACTCGGACTCTTTTGGAGCAACCGCGCGGAAGTCTACAAAGATGCTTCCGATCTGGTGCTTCCGGGCAGTCTGGTGACGCAGTATAAATCAAAAAAAGATCTGGAATTTTCGAACATGACGCTTTCTTTGGAAACCAAGGTAGACAAAGAGCGTCTCACTTCGTTTTTACTGGATCATCTGGAAGAACTGAACTGTGAACCGAAGAACGCCTCTGTGAAGCGGTTCGCAAACGAATTCACCATCATTGACGGAACGGACGGAATCGCGATCAGCGAGGACGCGACTTATAACGAGATCCTTTCCGCGGTGAAGAATATCAACTCCGAACTGGGAGACGCCCGCATCCTGAAGGTGGATGCCGTCGGCAACAATACGAAGCCGGAATTCTATAAGGATATATTCGAGGGATTCGGTGATCTTCTCGGTGAGTATGCAACCTACTACAACAGGCAGAATGGCGAACGTACGACGAATGTCACGATCGCGACGACGAAGTTCAACGGACTGACCATCTATCCCGGACAGGAGATCTCCGCTCTGGAGATCATGCGTCCGGTAACCGAAGAGGGCGGCTATAAGAAGGCTCCGACCTACACATCCTCCGGCGTTGAGGATGAGACCGGCGGCGGTATCTGCCAGGTGGCGACGACTCTGTATAACGCGATCCTGAACGCGGAACTGGAGGTCACCTACCGCAAGAACCACTCACGTACCCCTTCGTACGTGCCTCTGGCGCAGGATGCCATGGTATATTCGGCCGGAAACAGCGACTTTAAGTTCCGCAACAATCTGGAGCACCCGGTCTACATTGAGACGCTGGTGGATAACTCCGAGCCTGCGGGTCGTATCCTGTTCCGCGTCTACGGCGTGGAATACCGTCCGGCGAACCGTACCTTCGAATATAAGGCGGAACTGATCTCTTACGATATTCCCCCGGAAGGTTCGGGCCCTGAGGCATATTACCGTCTTGTGAATGATTCTTCGCTGACCCCGATCGCGGAGGTTCAGGGAGATCCCAACAAAAAGTTCGCGGATTTCATATCCAGTTTCTATCCCGCTGCAAAGGCGCGGTTGCATAAGATCGTATATATTGACGGAAAAGAAGTCAGCAATGTAGTTGTTAACACCAGCAATTATACGAATAAAGCAGCCGGACATACGGCAGGAACGCTTATTATAGGTGCCTATAAGGTACATCCGCAGACCATGATCGAATCGGTCGAATATAATGTCGATTACCTGCTGAAAGGTAAGGAACCGAAGGTCACATGGGCTGTACGGCCGACTCCTCCGCCGACGACGGAAGCTCCCACAACGGAAGCACCGACTAAGGAGGATGAGACGGAAGACTCGAAAGAAGCGACGGAGACGAAGTCCGGAGAGGAAACGAAACCTACGAAGGCAGAAGAACCGAAGCCCACGAAAGCGGAGGAACCGAAGCCTACGAAGGCAGAAGAACCCAAGCCTACAAAGCCGGCAGAGCCGAAGCCCGAGCCTCCGGCAGATGAAGACGATTTCAGAGAGTAACGAATACGAAAGGGGGTGCCACGGATGCGACCCGGAAAGGTTCCCTACAACACCTTCGTTCGAAGTATTGATAAGACCATAACCCCGCGACAGCCGTTTGTGCTGCGCGGGGTCGGTATGGGTCACGACAGCTCCGCGTTTGACGTAAGTCAGGACGGAGCGTTCGTTGTTTCTCAGACCCTGTGCCTGCATGCAGATCTGGCTCTGTCGCAGGATCCCTGGCTGGCGGTGGATTTCTACCGCACGGTCAATGATCTGCTCTGCGCCGGCGCGAAGCCGATGGCGCTGACCGCGGCCTTTCTGCTTCCGGAAACCTGCGAAGAGGAAGACTTCCGAAAACTCGTCGTACTGCTGGAAGCACTCTGCAAAAAAGAAAACATGGAATACGCGGGGGGCGATACGAAGATCGTGTCCGAAGCTGCGGTTAGCCGGCCGGTGATCACACTTACCGGATACGGGCCCCGTGAACTTTGGACGAACCCTTCGGCGAGCTATTCCAAAGAAGCCCGCAAGGCATCCGAAGCATACTTTCGGCCGCGTGGCGGTCAGAGCCTTCTGATGGCGGGATATGCCGGGGACACCGGCGTGGCGCTGGCATCGCTGCAGTGCGGTGAGACGCTGGCGCGCAGGTACTCCGAGGCGGTGCTTGCGTCGGCGCGAGCCTGCTTACATAACCTTTCGGCAGCGAAGGCGACGGCTGTCGCCCGTCGGCATGGCATAACGGCCATGCACAACATTTCCTCCGACGGTGTGTTCGGAGCGCTGTGGGAGTTGGCGGACGGCGCAGGCCTGGGCCTGACGGCGAACTTAAGAGCCATCCCGGTCCTGCAGCAGACCATTGAGATCGCAGACTGTCTGGAACTGAACCCGTACCGGATGGAGGCATGCGCATCCCTTTTGATGGCATGTGATCCCGAAGAGGCGGACGCAGTCGTTTCCGAACTGCATGCCGGCGGCATTCCCGCAGCTTGCATCGGCCGCTTTCATGAAGCGGGGCAGACGAAGGCGCGCATTCTGGTCAATGATGACGAGGAACGCTATATCGACCGTCCCGGCGGCGACGAACTGCAGGCTTTTCTGGCGCGAGTGACAGCCATGGACAAAATACATCCCGCCGTGAATACAGAAGCGGACGGGCAGCATATATAGATCGGACCGCAGCCGGAAACGGCGCTGCCCGAACCGAAGGAAAGTGAGGTAACACATGAGAGAGAAGATCTTATCCGTTATGGAGAAAAACAGCCGTATCGATCTGCACGACCTGGCGCTGATGCTCGGCACCGACGAGATCACGGTCGCGAACGAGATCGCGGAGATGGAGAAAGAGCACATCATCTGCGGCTATCATACATTGATCAACTGGGACAATACGTCCGACGAGAAAGTCATTGCCCTGATCGAGGTGAAGGTCACCCCGCAGCGCGGCATGGGCTTCGATAAGCTGGCGGAGCGTATCTACAAATTCAGCGAGGTCGAGGCAGTTTACTTAATGTCCGGCGCGTTCGATTTCACCGTGATCATCGAGGAGAAGACCATGCGGGCCGTCGCCCAGTTTGTTTCCGATAAACTGGCGCCGATGGAGGCGGTCATGAGCACAGCGACGCATTTCGTGCTCAAAAAATATAAAGACCACGGTACCGTACTGGTTGGTGAGTCGAATGACGAAAGGATGTTGATCACACCATGAGAAACCCATTATCCGATAAAGTCCTGGACATTAAGCCTTCAGGCATCCGGAAGTTTTTTGATATCGTAAGTGAGATGAAGGATGCGATCTCGTTAGGCGTGGGCGAACCCGACTTCGAGACACCCTGGCATATCCGCGAGGAAGGCATCTACTCACTGGAGAAAGGCCGCACCGTTTATACTTCGAACTCCGGCCTGCTGGAGCTGCGTAAGGAGATCGTCAACTACTTGCAGCGCAAGGTCCATGTGACCTACGATCCGCGTAAGGAAGTGCTGATCACCGTGGGCGGCAGCGAGGCGATCGATCTGGCGCTGCGCGCCATGTTAAACCCGGGAGACGAAGTCCTGATCCCGCAGCCTTGCTATGTTTCGTACCTGCCCTGCTGCCAGCTGGCAGACGGCGTGCCGGTATTCATTAACCTGAAAGAAGAGAACCAGTTCCGCCTGACCGCGCAGGAGCTGCGCGACGCGATCACGCCGAAGACGAAGATCCTGGTGCTGCCGTTCCCGAACAACCCGACCGGCGCCATCATGACCCGGGAGGACCTGGAGGCGATCGCCGAAGTCATCATCGAGAAGGATCTCTTCGTTATCTCCGACGAGATCTATTCCGAGCTGACCTACCTCGGGGAGCACGTTTCCATTGCTTCCCTGCCCGGCATGCGTGAGCGAACCATCCTGATCAATGGCTTCTCCAAAGCCTATGCGATGACCGGATGGCGTCTCGGATATGCTGCCGGACCGCAGTACATTCTGGAGCAGATGACGAAGATCCACCAGTTCGCCATTATGTGTGCGCCGACCACCAGCCAGTATGCTGCGGTCGAGGCACTGAAAAACGGGGATGACGACGTGGCGCGCATGCGCGACGCCTACGATCAGCGCCGTCACTTCGTGCTGAGCCGTCTGCATGAGATGGGCCTGCAGTGCTTCGAGCCCTACGGCGCATTCTATGCATTTCCCAGCATTGCCCGCTTCGGACTTACCAGCGATGAGTTCGCGACCCGCTTCCTGAAGGAAGAGAAGGTGGCCATCGTGCCCGGAACGGCGTTTGGCGACTGTGGAGAGGGCTTTTTGCGTTTATCCTACGCATATTCCATCGAGAACTTAAAAGAGGCTCTGGGACGCTTAGAACGCTTTGTACAGCGTCTGGAGCAGGAACAGAGGTAGGAAAGTATGAACATCGTACTTTTGGAACCGGAGATACCCGCGAACACGGGCAATATCGGCCGGACCTGCGTGGCGACGGACACGCGCCTGCACCTGATCCGTCCCTTAGGTTTCTCGCTCGACGAGAAACACCTGCGCCGCGCCGGTATGGATTACTGGAAGGATCTGAAGCTTTCGGTTTACGACAGCTTCGACGATTTCCTTTCAAAAAATCCGGGCGCGCGCATCTATATGGCGACCACGAAGGCACATCAGGTCTACACGGAGCCTGATTACGGGCCCGATGATTTCATCATGTTCGGTAAGGAGAGCGCCGGTATTCCGGAGGAGATCCTCATAAACTACGAGGACACCTGTATCCGCATCCCGATGGTCGGGGAGATCCGCTCGCTAAACCTTTCCAACAGCGTTGCCATCGTCCTGTACGAGGCACTTCGCAAACAGAACTTTTATGGCTTGAATGAGACCGGTCAGCTGCACCGGCTGCACTGGAAGTCCGAGCAGTGATAATGTGATAGTGGGGACGGTTCATTTTGTCACCATGACAAAATGAACCGTCCCCACTATCACGTAAAACTTACATTTATCTAAACTCATGTTACATTTTTCTAAACATACTTGTAATGATCCGGGAAAAAACCTTACTATTATAATAGGAGGCCGATTCAAGGCAATCAAGGTTATGAAAGGAAAATATGATGAAGAAAAGGAATTTAGTTTCAATGATTGTATTATCCTTGGTTTTAGCCACGGGTGGATGTACTGGTGAAAAGAACCCGAAAAGTACGACGGAAGGCTCTACGCAAAACGTGTCACAGAGTACGGAAGAGAACGTGACGCAGACCACAGAAGAGAACGTGTCACAGAGTACGGAAGAGAATACGATCGAGGGTACGGCTGCCGAGATCCAGGCAAAGTGGATCAACGATACCTGGTTCCCGGACGAGGTATTTCGCAGTTATATCCGGGATGCGTTTGATGAGAATGAAGATAACATCCTGGATAAAGATGAGATCTTTAATGCGCAGGAATTGGATTTGGACTATAAGGGGATCAAGAGTTTGATGGGGATAGAGTACCTTCCGAATCTGACATCCATCTCTTGCAGCGGAAATGATCTGACAGAACTGGACGTCAGCGAAAACCGTGAATTGATCACTCTCGTATGTCCGGGAAATGCCCTGTCTGCTTTGGATCTGAAGAATAATACGAAGTTGGAGGAGCTGGCGGTAAATGACAGCGTTGAAGTATCCGGAGCTAGAGAAAATGTTAAAGTTACCAGATTTTCAGCGGAAGAAGCCGAAAAGGAAAATGACATCACGTTGATCCGCCAGGATGATCAGATCATCCATTTGATTTGTAGGGCTTGTTTGGCGGCTCTGGCGGATGAAACTTTCTATATGGACGTGGGTGATACTGCCGTAGTGACTGTGGATCCGCAGGGAAAAATCGAGGCTTCCGGATTTGACAAACAGGGGAATAAATTTATAGAGGAAATAAATTTGACTGTGTATGGGGAGAAAGATTCGGTAAACCTTTTCCGGTCCAAAGGATACAGAGAGGGCGGAAGCACGATCCTCGTTTACCAGTTTAATTATAGGTTGTATACTTGGGACTTCGATATAAAAAATAACATTTCCGGTTCCCGCTTTTTCAGTGAAGATTATGATCCCAATGTGACCCCTGAAACGAAAGAACCTGAGACGGCAACCCCTGTTGAAACGGGGAATAAGACGAGGATCGAGGTGATGGCATTCCAGAAGGACGAGCCGGATATGATAAAGAAATATATCCAAATGCATCCGGAATTTGCTGAGAAGTACGATGTCCGTTTCACAATTGTACCCACAGATAATGGTGCATATCAATACGCATTGGATTCGGCACTTCAAGAGGAAGACGCGAATTCGCCGAACCTCTACATGGCGGAGGCGGCTTTCGTAAAGAAATACACCACCGGCTCTGCATCCGGCTATGCATGCACATATGAGGATCTCGGTATCGATGTAGAGCAAAAGATAAAGGATGCCGGCATTGCAATGTATGCTGCAGATGTAACCCGAAGGGATGGTAAGGTCGTGGGTCTCTCTTATGAGGGAACCGGATGTGTATTCATCTACAACCGTGATGTTGCGAGAGATGTATTCGGTGATGATAAGCCCGAAACCGTTCAGGCAGCGATCGGAACGGACTGGCATTCGTTCTTCGAGGCGGCAGAAAAATGCAAAGAGAAGGGATATGCGATCGTATCCGGCGACGGCGATATCTGGCATGCGATCGAGAACAGCGCTGACCATGGCTGGGTCGTAGACGGAAAACTGTACATTGACCCTAAGAGAGAGGCTTTCTTGGAGCTTGCTAAGATACTTAAGGATAATGATTACTCAAACGATACCAGGGACTGGACGGAAGGCTGGTTTGCCGATATGGCGGAGGCCGGACCTAAGAAGGTTCTCGGTTTTTACGGCCCTTCGTGGTTCATAAATTACACCCTCACCGATCACTGTAAATTAGAGTTTGATGATTGGTATTCACAAGATACTTTTGGAGAGTGGGGTGTATGCGGACCCAATGTTGCTTCCTTCTGGGGCGGCACGTGGCTGATCGCGAATAAGAACGTTTTGCAAAACGAGGAACTGAAGGCGGGCGTGCGGGAGTTGATCGAGTATATAACTCTCGATACATCCACAACAGGTGCTCAGTATGAGAGGGCGAATGATCTGTTCGAAAACGAGTATGTGAATTATGATGATCCTAACCTGGTCAAGCATGCGGCTACATCGTCTGTTGTTATGGAAAAATCCGATGGGAAAATGGGTATTTTGGGCGGACAGGACGTATTTCCGTTCTATAGCATGGCCAATGCTTATGCTCGAGGCGATAATCTGACCGAGTACGATGAATTCATCGGAACTTTTTGGAGGGATGCGGTCCGCGCTTACACCAGCGGAGAATATACCCGTGAGGAAGCGATCCGGTGGTTTAAAGACTCATTGCGTCAATTCGAGTACTTCATCGTCGAATAAAGTCACCGGTAGTTTTTTGAGGGAAAGGTTAGTTGTTATATAGAGAGGACAGAATCGCTGCCTTTTGAGAAACAGAGGAGAGAATAACATGAAGAAAAGGAATATCATATCGATGTTAGTCCTGTCCATGGCTCTGGCCTTGGGCGGATGCGGCGGAGAAAAAAAGCCGGATGCTCCGGTTAATACCGTGCCTGTCCGGATCGGCCCGGAGGCTTTCCCGGATGAGGCGTTCCGGGAGTACATCCGATCTTCTTTCGATACGAACGAAGATAACGTTTTGGATGAGGAAGAGATCAAACGTATAAAAACACTCGAACTGTCCGCGAAGGGAATCGGAAGTTTGAAGGGCATCGAATGGCTTACGGAGCTCACGTATCTGAATTGCGGGAATCCTCCCAACGAGGTAATACGTTATTCGGAAAACGAAGCACCCAACGTACTGAAAGAACTGGATGTCAGCAAGAACAGAAAACTCGCGGCGTTGTATTGCTATGAAAACGAGTTGACGACGCTGGATGTAAGCCATAATCCGGAACTGACCATCCTGTCCTGCTACGGAAATGCGCTGAAGTCTTTGGATGTCAGCAAGAATGAGAAACTGACGATGCTTGCATGTAATTCCAATGAACTGACGCAGTTAGACATGAAAGGGAATAAAGAACTGTCTGTCGTACATGTGGATGAAAAGGTAGAGGTGAGCGTAAACGAAAGCAGATTGGACATCACCAGGCATCCGGATAATGAAAAGGAATTAAAAGCCATCGGGGAGGATGATTGGCTTATTCATGATCTGGATATGTCATGCCAGGCGTGCCTCGCGGATGAGAAATTCTATACTGCTATGGATTCGGTCGTTGAAGTTACGATCGATAATGAATGTGCGATCTCGGTGAAGGGCATGGGCCGGGAAACGGAGAGTTTCACCGAAGAGATCCACAATTCGGTATTTGCTTTCTCCCCGCAGATCAATGAGGAGTTTAAGTCCGAGGCATTCCGAAAGGAAGGATCTTCTACGAAGCTGGTCTATTGCTTTAACAGCTCGTTGTATACCTTTGAGTCTATTGTCGTGAACAACATAGAAGGCTCTCGTTATTATGATGAGAACTATGATCCGAAGGATCAATATGTTCCGGAGGATTTTGGTATTACAGATCCCGGAAAGGTAAATCCCGTGGATCCGGTTGAAACGGAACCCGGACATGATTCCTCGAAAACCCTGATCAATGTATATGCCTTCACGAATGAAGTTCCGAACATGATCAAAAAGTATATGAACACACACCGGGATTTTGCACGGAAGTATGAGGTTAATTTTACACTGGTATCCACGGATAACCACGCATACGAGAGCGCTTTGGCCAGTGCGCTTGCATATGATCCGGACACTGCACCGAACCTCTACATGGCGGAAGCTGCGTTCATAAAGAAGTTTACTACGGGATCGGCTTCTTCCCATGCCTGCACTTATGAAGATCTCGGTATCAATGTGGAACAGAAGATCAAGGCAGCTAAGATCGCACCGTACATCGCGGATGTTACGCGAAGAGATGAAAAGATCGTCGGTTTGAGCTATCAGGGCAATGGCTGCGCTTTTATCTATAACCGGAATGTCGCTAAAGATGTTTTCGGCGATGACCGGCCGGAGACGGTTGAGGCGGCCTTAGGAAAAGACTGGGAATCTTTCTTCCTTGCGGCAGAAAAGTGTAAGGAAAAAGGATATGCGATCGTTTCCGGGGCTGATGATATCTGGTTTGCGGTCGCAAACAGCGCCGATCACGGCTGGGTCGTAGACGGAAAACTGTACATTGACCCGAAGAGAGAGGCTTTTTTGGATTATTCCAAACGCCTTATGGATTACGATTATCATAATGATACCCGGCAATGGTCGGAAGATTGGTTTGCGGATCTGGCTGAGGTCGGCCCCAAGAAGGTTTTGGGCTTCTACGGTCCGGAGTGGTTTATCAATTACACCTTGAATGATCACTGTGAAAGCACCTATGGAGATTGGGGCGTATGCAGACCTAATGTTGCTTCCTTCTGGGGCGGTACGTGGCTGATCGCGAATAAGAACGTTCTGCAAAACGAAGATCTGAAAGCGGGCGTCAGAGAACTGATTGAATATATTACGCTGGATACTTCTGAAACAGGCCTTCAGTATGAGTGGGCGAATGCTATATTCGATTATCCGGATGACTCTGCTACTAAGGATAGTGTTGCTTCCCGCAGCGTTATGGAACGGTCCGACGGAAGTAAGGATATCCTGAATGGTCAGGATGTGAACACTGTTTTCATCGATGCATCATATCGCGCCCTTGGGGATAATTTAACCGAGTATGATGAGTGGATCGAGATCTACTGGAAGGATGCCGTTCGGATGTATTCGGCCGGTGAAAAGTCTCGTGAAGATGCAATCGCTTGGTTTAAAAGCGAAGTTAAGCTGAATATTGAGCAGATCACAGTGGAATAATGATCCGTGGCAGAGAAAGGATCTGACAGGAGCTGCGCGCGATAGCGCGGAAGGAGATAAATTACGTTCAAGAACGGAGAGGTACAAAAAGCCAAAGGGTATGCCGAATATCCGAAGGGCTATTCGGAATTCAAGCATGAATTCGAAGGGATCCTTCAGCCGTATCTGGAACGAGTGCGAGAGGAAAAAAACTCTTGACCTGTGAATAATTACCCCCCTGGTTTCACCCTCGTCCGCGGCTATTCCCGCCGACGGGGGTGAAAAAAGTCCGATAAAAAAATAAAACACCTGTAAGGTTTCGGATGTGCGTTACGTGTATATGGGTGAAAGGCTTGTTGCAAAAGCAAAAACAAGTGTCCTATAGGCATGAAAAAGCATGAAGGAGTCAGTAAACATGATGGAAGATGAGAAGATCATCGAATTGTATTTTCAGCGGGATGAACGCGCGCTGGCAGAAACTTCCGAAAAGTACGGAAACTATTGTCGAAGCATTGCCCGTAATATTTTAAATGATGAAGAGGCGGCGAAGGAATGCTTCAACGACACCTTGCTGCGCAGCTGGAATACGATCCCACCGCAAAAGCCGGACAGTCTGGCGACGTTTCTGGGAAAGATCACGCGAAACCTCTCGATCTCCGCATGGCGCAGAGAGCATGCTGCGAAACGCGGCGGTGGAGAAGCGGTCCTGGCCATGGACGAACTGTCGGAATGTGTGGCCGATGACTCGCAGAGGAAGGCGGATCAGATCGTGGAAGACATGGTGATCCGCGAAGTGATCAACCGGTTTCTGGCCGGTTTATCCCCGCAAAACCGCCGGATCTTCGTGCGCAGGTACTGGTACTTCTGCTCAGTACGCGAGATCGCAGAGGCCGACGGTCTGTCCGAAAGCAACGTCATGACGAGCCTGTCCCGTATCCGGGAGAAACTGAAAAAAACATTAGAGAAAGCAGGTGTTGTTTTATGAGTAAAGATAAGAGAACCGATCATCTGACCGATCTGATCGGTGAGATCGACGAGAAGTACATTCTTGAAGCAAAACTTCCGGAAGAAACGTTGAAACAAAAGAAAGAGCAGAGCGGTACGACACCGGTTGTTGTAAATAGTAAAGCGAAGGCTGAGAAAGACGCTGTGCTTCCGTTTGCAGCGGGAACTGCGTCTGAGGAGCTGGAGATCGAGAGTGCAGTCCGCCCGACGAAGAAACGCAAGGTCGTTTCGATCGTGCGCGTAGCTACGAGCATCTCGTTGATGGCTGCTGCTGCGCTGTTGTTCATTTTCCTCTGGAAACCTGCACGTGGCGGTAATCCCGGCGCGAGCACCGAGGTGGCCACGAACACAACGGTCGCAGATGTGACTCGCCAGACAGAAGGTTCAGGCACAGCCGAAACCTCAGCGTTCACAGAGACTGAGAAGTCCATGGAGACCGAACTTGCTGCGATCGATCCGAACGAGACGATTGCAGTGGATCCGACCGCAGAGATCACGGATGTGTGGACCACAAAAGACGGGCTCACCTTCGTACCGTCGGAGCCGGAACCTGATACTGAGGCACCGACCCAGCATCCTACCGAGGGCGTAGGTGAGCCTGTGGATGGAAATACCAGCGTGATCCGCTTCGGTTTCTACCAGCAGGACAATGATCCGTCGAACATGGAACCGATCGAGTGGTATGTTCTGGATCAGAAGGATGGAAAGATGCTGATCGTCAGCAAGGATATCCTGGACTTCCGCGCATATGATGACGGTACCCACACGACATGGGCCGACAGCACGCTTCGTGCATGGCTGAATTCGGAGTTCTTAAACACAGCATTTTCCGCAGACGAAAAGGCGAAGATCTTTGATGCCACAAATACGACGATCGGATCGATCGATGAGGATACGGTTGGCTCTTCGACATCTACCGAGAAGGTTTTCATTCTGTCCAAAGGAGACGTCCTTCAGTATTATGTGGAGACCCCGCACTGCACGATCTATGCTCTCGAGGCGCCTGGCTTAAGAGGAGACTATATGCCTTGGATCGTGGATGCACCAGATCAGAACTGGTATAACTGTTGGGCACGCACCAATGGCGGATCTGAGGCCGGCATCGCAAGAGGCTACAATGCTGCAGCTATCGATAATAGTGGAGATGAGATTTTCTCTAAGACAACGACTGAACTCGCAGGCGTACGTCCTGCAATGTGGATCGACGCCTCCGCATTTAAAGGTGTAACCCCTCTGTACGCTAACAGAGTAAAGAACCAGTAAAACTTATATATTTGGGTGGCAGTTGCCGCTCGAGAAGAGGACCGACCCGTCGGATCGTTACGATCCGACGGGCCGGTTTTTTTATCTTTCTTCTTCTTTCCTACCGGGCTGCAGGGAGAACACGAATTCGGTTCCGACGCCTTCGGTACTGATGACATCGATGTTTTCCTTATGCGCGGTGATGATATCTTTTGTGATCGAGAGGCCCAAGCCGGTGCCTTTCTTATCCTTGCCTCGGGAGGCATCGGACTTATAAAAACGTTCCCAGATCTTCGGCAGGCTTTCGGCGGGAATGCCTACGCCCTGATCCTTTATCGAAATAAAGGCTTTTTCATGCCGCATATAGGCGGAGATGAAGATGACCGAGCCGGAATTCGAAAACTTGATCGCGTTGTCGATCAGGTTGTACAGGACCTGCTGGATCTTCTCTACGTCCGCGTAAACATAAAACGTGGACGCGGGAAATGTCAGGTCGAAGGTGATACCCTTATCGTTGCAGCGCTTTTCGAACGTTGCCAGGACCTTCTTGATGCTGTGCAGAATATCAAAGGTCGTATACGTGAGCAGGGCGCCGGATTTATCGATGGTGTTCAGGTCCAGCAGACCCTGCGTCAGTTTATTCAGACGGTCGGTCTCGTTGAGCACGATTTTTAAATATTTATCCTGGGCTTCCTTCGGGATGGTCCCGTCCAGGATCGCCTCGATGTAGCCTTTGATGGAAGTGAGCGGTGACCGGAAGTCGTGGCTGACGTTTGCGATAAATTTGCGCTGGTCTTCACCATAGGTCTGAAGAGAGGCGGCCATGTAGTCGATCGTGTTTGCGATATCGGTGAGTTCCGTTTTATCCTTCAGCTCGATGCGGTGGGACAGATTTCCGGCGCGTACTTCCGCAACGCCTTTGCGAATAGCGTTCATGGGCCGGAAGTAGAAGGCTTCGAACAGAAGAAAACTGACGGCAAACATCAGGGTAAGGATCACGGAGGCAGTCGTAAAACGCCCCATGACCAGCGAGACTTCGGTCCCGACCTGTTTGTAATCGGCGTGTCCGATCACGTAGCCTACGCGGGAGAAACCATTGGTGATGGGCGCGTAGCGGCTGATGTAGTCTTCGGAAAATGTATCATAGAACCTGCCGAAAAAGATACCGGCAGAGTCACTGTCCGCAGGGTCGAAGGACAAAAGAGCTTCCAACGTCCGCTGCGAATTGGTGCACAACAGCAGTGTGCCGTTCGTGTCCATGAGCCAAAATTCGTTTCCGCTGATCGAGGCAACGCTTTCGATCGTGTCCCGGCTTTCGAGCAGAGCCTGCAGAGGATCGCCGCTGTTGCTGTTTCGCGCCAGATTTGCGATGTAATTGACCTGGTCGTACAGATCCTCCTGCAATTTCTTCCGGAAGTGATCGGTGATCATGCTGCGCCCGAAGGTCCCCATTAAGACGAAGCCGATCGCGGCGATGATCACATATGAAATTATAAAACGGGTAAATAACGATCGCCGCATACAAAACTCCTATGGTTTAGCGTGTTTCAAATTTGTAGCCGATGCCCCAGACCGTGGACAGCGCCCATTTTTCATGGTCATTGATCTTCTCACGGATGCGCTTGATATGAACGTCGACGGTACGTGTATCCCCGACGTATTCGTAGCCCCAGATGTGATCCAGGAGCTGCTCACGCGTAAATACCTGGTTGGGCGAAGACGCCAGAAAGTACAGAAGCTCGATCTCCTTCGGGGGCATGTCGATGTTCTTTCCGCGGTAGATGACCGAGTAGTTCGTCAGGTTGACGATCAGCCCCGGATATTCGACATATTCGCCCTTTTGTGTATTTTGGGCCGTATCCTGCTGCGAAGGCGAAACACGCCGTAAAACCGCTTTTACGCGGGCTACGAGCTCCTTAGAGTCAAACGGTTTGATCATGTAGTCATCCGCGCCCAGTTCGAGTCCCAGAACCTTATCAAAAACTTCACCTTTAGCGGAAAGCATGATGATCGGGGTCTGCGAAGTCTTGCGGATCTCACGGCACACCTGATAGCCGTCCATGCCGGGCAGCATCAGGTCCAGCAAAATGATCTGCGGCGTGAAATCATGGAACGCATCCAGAGCGTCCTGTCCGTCGTGCACGATCTTCGTCTCGAAGCATTCCTTGATCAGGTACAGGGAGATGAGCTCCGCGATGTTTTCGTCGTCGTCCACGATCAATACTCTTTGTTTATCTGCCATAATCCTATCCTCCTTACAGCCGCCTGCTTACGGCCGCATATGCCGGCTGACCGGCCCGCCCTGCAACGCAGGGACGGCCGCATCAGCGTTCCTTAAATACGACGATGGTGACGCCGGAGTCGCCCTCGCCGTACTCTCCCAAATGGAATTCCTTTACATATTTCAGTTTGCGCAGCCGCTGATGCAGCCCGTTTCGCAGCGCGCCGGTCCCGCGGCCGTGGACCACGCGAACCTTCTCTAAGTGCGCCAGGTATGCATCGTCCAGATATTTCTCCATCTCCGGAAGCGCTTCGTCCACCGTCTTTCCGATCAGGTTGATCTCCGGGGAAATGACTGCCGATTTCGACATTTTGATCTTTCCCATGCCGCCGACCGCGCTTTGGTTCAGGGTAACGGTCGGTTCGTCCGGAAGCAGGGACACGTCCTTGATGTTCACGAGGGAACGGAGAATGCCCATCTGCGCATAGAAGTCGCCTTTCGCGTTCGGAAGCGTGCTCACGGTGCCCTTCAGGTTCAGCGAGTGCACCAGGATGCGGTCGCCGATCTTTAAGTCGGAAGCGGAGAGGGCGCGATCGGCCTTTTTGGACTCCACTTTATTCTTCGAGCCCTGGGATACCTTATCCAGCCGCTCACGCACGTTCGCCCGGTTTTCCTCCATGGAGCGGATCTGCGCTCCGCCGGCGCTCTTTTTATTCATGTCGCGGATGGTCTCATCCACGAAGTTTTTGGTCTCCTGCAGCATGGACTGCGCTTTCTGCCGCGCGTCCTCTAAGATCTTCTCTTTCTGCGCAGCCAGTTTCTCCTGCTGCGCGGTGAGCGCATCACGCTCACGCGTAAGATCCGCCTTCAGTGTGTCGACCTCTGCCTGTTTGCGCTCGATGTCGATGCGGGCATGCTCCAGCTCGCTGACGATGTCCTCAAACGACTTCGCGTCGGAACTCAAGTGTTTCTTCGCGTCCTCGATGATGTAGTCCGGGATGCCGAGCTTACTCGATATGGCAAATGCGTTACTCTTTCCGGGAATGCCGACCAGAAGCCTATAGGTCGGGCGGAGCGTCGCCACATCGAACTCGCAGCTCGCATTTTCCACGCCGTCCGTGGACAGGGCGTAGACCTTCAGCTCGCTGTAGTGCGTGGTCGCAAGCGTCCGTACCTTCATGTTGTGCAGGAAACTCAGGATGGAGATGGCGAGCGCCGCGCCCTCGGTCGGGTCGGTGCCTGCGCCCAGCTCGTCGAAGAGGACCAGCGTTTCCTGATCTGCCTGCTCTAAGATCGGGGCAATGTTTTTAATGTGCGAGGAGAACGTACTCAGGCTCTGCTCGATGCTCTGTTCGTCGCCTATGTCCGCGAAGACCTCACGGAATACCGCCAGCTTCGAATGGTCGAAGGCGGGGATGAACAGGCCGGCCTGGCCCATCAGGGTACACAGGCCCACGGTCTTTAAGGTGACCGTTTTACCGCCGGTGTTCGGACCGGTGATGACCAGAAGGTCGTAGTCCTGCCCTAAGGTGATATCGATGGGGACGACGACGTCTGCCGGGATCAGCGGGTGGCGAGCCTTTTTGAGCGCGATCACGCCGTCACGGTTGAAGTCCGGCTCGGTGCCGTTATAGCTGCGGGCGAAGATCGCTTTCGCGAAGATAAAATCCAGTTCGGTCAGGGTGCGGAAGTCGTTTTCGATGGCCTCCGCTTCGGGCGCGCACAGGTTGGAGAGGGTCGCGAGGACCTTCTCGATCTCTTTCTGTTCCTCGATCTCAAGTTCCCTAAGGTCGTTGTTCAGTTTTACGACTGCGCTGGGCTCGATGAAGATGGTGGAGCCGCTGGAACTCTGGTCGTGCACCATGCCGGACACCTGGGATTTGTATTCCGCCTTCACGGGGATGCAGTAGCGCCCGTCACGCATGGTAACGACTGCATCCTGAAGCATGGTGCGCTGGGACTGCAGCATGGAAGCTAACTGTGAACTGATGCGCTGTTTGGTGACCGCCAGTTTCCGGCGCACATTCTGAAGGCCGGCGCTCGCATCGTCTGCGATCTCCTCTTCGGAGAGGATGCAGCGTTCGATCTCACGGCTGAGCTGCGTCAGCGGAGCCAGACTTAAGAAACGCTCATCGAGCGAATCGTATTCTTCCGGCTCGACGTCGCGCACGCCGTAGGAACGTGCCCGGGCTGCAGCCTTCAAAACGGAGGCAATATTTAATAGTTCGATTATGCTGAGGCCGCTGCCTAAGGACAGGCGTCTCAGCGAGGGAATGACGTCGCGCGTGCCCGAAAAACTCGGGTTTCCCTTGCGGTAGCAGCGGGAGACCGCGTCGGAGGTCTCTTTCTGCCATTGCAGGATGGTTTCATATTCATCCGTCGGTTTAAGCTCCTCGCAGAGCTTGCGGCCGGACGGAGTCGTCGCGTGCTCGGCGAGCATCGCAATGATCTTATTGTACTCCAGGACCCGGAGTGATTTATCGTTCATGGTCGTTTGTTTTCCTTTTTTGGTTTTGCGTGGAAGCGGTGCGCAGGGTATTCGCATCACTTTTACGACGTGTCGGGAGGAAAAACCCACCGGGAGAGAACAACACGCGCATACCACACCACTCTTATTATATCATATTCTCAGGGCCTGTGAAAGGTGAAAAAAATAAGTGTTTTCAAATCGCTTTCTTTCGGGTATAATAGAAGGTACAACATTCAGTCTCATACATGTTCGCAGGGAGTAAAAAGCCTGCGGGATTCATATCGGTTTGAAGACCTGCGCAGATCGCAGGAACGTACATCAAGAGGTTTTGTATGGCGGAAAAAAGAGACGACAGAAATAATAACACGAACTCCACAGCGGGGCAGGACGCCTCGCCCAGATCCGGGGAACAACCATATATCCGTGAGAAGATCGTAAAGCCGAAACGGCGTTCCCGCTTCCTGGCCATGGCCATCGGAGGCTTTTTTGGAGCGGTCATGTTCGGCCTGATCGCGTGTGTTTCGTTTGTCTGGATCTACCCGTATGTTTCAAAGATGCGGGGACCGGAAGTGGCCGAAACGACCACGGCAGAGCGGATCACCCTGCCCACGCACAGTGAGGAGGAGACCACGACGCAGGAAGAGACTACGCCCGTTCCTACCGAGACTTCGTCAGAGGAGACCGGCGCGGAAGGTCCGACAGAGCCTGAATCGGAAGGCGCGCTGCTGCCGGTCGACAAAGAGTGGATCGAGAGACTCATTGACCGTAAGATCGACGCAGATCAGGTCAGCATCCGCGATCTCGAGGCGTATTCCCGTGAGATCATCAAGGTCTACCAGGGGGTTGAGAAGAGCCTCGTGACCATTATGCCGGCGGCATCGGTGGATCCGGTATTCCCTTCGAACCAGGGCGCTATTTCCGGCATCATGTTTTCCCACTTAGACAGCGTTCGTACGATCATGATCCTGACGAACATCGAAGCTGCAAAACTGAAGGATCCGGTCGTTCGTTTTGCGGGACAGACGCAGTACCTGCCTGCGCAGGTCCGCGGGACCGATTCGATCATGGGTCTGGCTGTCCTCAGCGTTTCGTTTGAAGAGAAAGACGAAGAATTTTATAAATCCCTGACGTGCATCGAACTGGGCAATACCTACCAGGTCCGCAGCGGCAGTCCGGTCATTGCGGTCGGCGCGCCCTTCGGTTCCTGCGGGACCATGAGCTACGGCTCGGTCGTTGAGATGCGTTACGACCAGGTGGCGACCGACACGTCGTTCCGTATGTTCTACACCAACATTGGCGCGCCGAAGAACGGCACCGGATTTCTGGTAAACATCAACGGCCAGTTGATCGGCCTGATCAACACCGCATATAAAGACCGCGCGGCGGAAGGTTATATCGCAGCGGTGGCGACCGAGGAGCTGACGCGCCTGATCACCAATATGTCGAACCAGGATGCTAACAGTTACTTCGGCATCGTGGGACAGAATATCACACAGAACATTTCGAAGGCCACGGGCATGCCGGAGGGCATCTATGTGACCACGGTGCAGCCGGACAGCCCGGCGTACCAGGCGGGTATCATGAACGGTGACATCATCACCGCGATCAGTACGCAAAGCGTGACCCGCGTGATCCAGTTGAACGAAGCATTGACCAGCTTCAGCAGACATTTGCCGAACGAGACCGTCATGGTGACGCTGATGCGTCTGGGACGGGATGAATATAATGTGGTCACCGTACCGGTTACACTGGGAGTGCGCCAGTGACCCGATCGCGATGCACTGCCCGTATGGGCTTAGAAAGAGGAAACTATGTATTATATTGAGACACTCAAAGACGGAGATCATGTATCCGGCGTGTATTTCTGCAAGAATAAGCAGATGCTCACCGGAAAGTCCAAGAAACCGTACTGCAGCCTGACACTGCAGGACCGCACGGGCACCCTGGATGCGAAGATCTGGGATTTTACCGGCGGCATCGAGGACTTTGAAAACCTGGATTTTATCTTTGTGGAAGGGGATATTTCGACCTATAACGGGAACCTGCAGGTGTCGCTGCGCCGTGTACGTGTGGCAGATGAAGGCGAATACGTCCTGAAGGACTACCTGCCTGTTTCCGCGAAGGATAACGACCAGATGTACGCAGAGCTTCGCGCGCTGATCGACAGCGTGAAGGAGCCGCATCTGCAGGCACTGCTGAAATGCATTCTGGTGGATGACGAGCGCATCGTGAAGGCGTTCCGCCGTCATTCCGCCGCGAAGAGCGTGCATCACAGTTTCATCGGAGGCCTGCTGGAGCATACATTGTCCGTGACCAAACTGTGCGACTGCTACACGAAGCTGTACCCGTTCCTGAACCGGGACCTGCTGCTTTCGGCGGCCATGCTGCATGACATCGGAAAGCTTTGGGAGCTTTCGGACTTTCCGGCCAATGATTACACCGATGACGGCCAGCTTCTGGGGCACATCGTCATGGGCTACGAGCTGATCGGAAAGCGGATCCAGACCATCCCGGACTTCCCGAAGAAGATCGCTTCCGAACTGCGCCACTGCATCTTAGCGCACCACGGAGAGTTTGAGTTTGGTTCCCCGAAGAAACCGGAGCTGGTGGAGGCTCTGGCTCTGCACATGGCTGACAACACCGATGCGAAACTGGAAACATTTATCGAGGCGCTGGATGCGCAGAAGGCGAACAACGACTGGTTGGGCTTTAATCGCTTTCTGGACGCGAATATCCGCCGCACGACCCCTGTAAATTCATGAATAAGAATGACATCATAGAGATCGCCATTACCGATATGGGCGATGACGGAGAAGGAATCGGGAAGACCCGGGACGGCGTCGTATTTTTTGTAAAAGACGCCATCGTGGGGGATTTCGTGCGCGCTGTAGTCACGAAAGTCATGAAGAATTTCTGCTACGCGAAGATGCTGGAGGTGTTAAAGCCCTCCCCGGATCGCGTTTCCGCACGCTGCGCGGTGGCTCGTGCCTGCGGCGGCTGTCAGTTCCAGGAACTCGACTACGCCTCCCAGCTGCGCCTAAAGCGGGAGAAAGTCATTCGCAAACTGCGTCACATCGGCCATATCGCCGCCTGCGGCGACGAACCGGAGGAGGCTTCAGGCGCCCTGAAAAACCCGGTCTACGTGGCTCCCACGATCGGCATGGACAGCCCCTGGCGTTACCGCAATAAGACGCAGCTTCCCGTGGGGTACGACCGTGAAAATAAACTCGTGGCGGGCTTCTATGCCGGCCGCACCCATGCGATCATTGCCCACGAAGACTGCCTGCTGGCGGACGAAGGAAACACGCAGATCGCGAACATCGTGCTTTCGCACATGGAACGCTGCCGGATCTCGGCCTACGATGAGATCTCGCACACCGGTCTGGTGCGCCACCTGCTGATCCGCAAGGGGTATTTCACCGGCCAGTGGATGGTCTGCATTGTCATCAACGGCCGCGCAAAGGATTTGGTTCGCGCGGACGAACTGGTCGCTGCCCTGCGTGAGATCCCGGGCATGACGAGCATTTCGCTCAATATCAACACGAAAAATACAAATGTGATCCTGGGGCAGGAGACGATCCTGCTTTTCGGATCTCCGTATATTGAGGACACCATCGGTAATCTGCGGTTTCGGATAGGCCCGCATTCGTTCTTCCAGGTGAACCCTGTGCAGACGGAGAAACTCTACGCTTGTGCCCTCGATTTCGCCGGTCTGACCGGCAGCGAGGTGGTCTGGGACCTGTACTGCGGCATCGGGACCATCTCCCTGTTTCTGGCGCAGAAGGCGAAAAAGGTCTATGGAGTGGAGATCGTTCCGCAGGCCATCGAAAACGCACGGGACAATGCGCTCCTGAACAGCTGCCTGAACACGGAATTCATGGTTGGCAGCGCCGAGGACGTTGCCCCGCTGCTGCAAAAACGACCGGAGGCGGCTCCGGACGTTATCGTCGTGGATCCGCCGCGAAAAGGCTGCGATGAAAAACTGATCGCCACCATGCTGGTGTTGGCGCCGAAGCGCATCGTTTATGTCAGCTGCGACCCTGCAACACTGGCCCGCGACCTGGCGGCCCTGCTGGACAGCGGCGAGTACCGCCTCGAAAAAGTGCAGCCCGTGGACATGTTTCCCATGGCGGGGCATGTCGAGACCGTGTGCCTTTTAGAGCGCGTGGCGAATTAAACCGGAAGATCCCCACCGACGGGATAAGTCTGCCGAATGGGATCGCTTCTTATGCGGAATGCGCAAGAGAGCCTAACGAATTTGAAAGAATAACAGGAGTGTGTGATGGTAAGAAATGCAACCATACGGGATATATCGGGAATACTGAAACTGCTGGTCCAGGTCGATATGGTCCACCATAACGCGCGGCCGGATCTGTTTAAAGGACCGGCGACGAAATACAATGAAGAACAGCTTAGGGAGATCCTGGCGGATCCGCGGCGCCCGATCTTCGTGTTTGAGGATGCGCACGGAAACATCGCTGGCCATGCATTCTGTGTTTGGAAGCAGATCACGGACGATCCGGTTCTGACGGCGATCCGGACACTGTATGTGGACGATATATGCGTGGATGAATCTGCCCGGGGCAGCGGCGTCGGACGGGCCCTCTATGCGCATGTAAAAGAATACGCGAAAGCCCACGGCTTTTACAATATCACGCTCAACGTCTGGGAGGGAAATCCGGGCGCAAAGGCCTTCTATGAGGCCATGGGGCTGAAGCCGCAGAAGATCGGGATGGAAGAGATCCTGGGAGAATAAGAAAAGGTTTTGAAAATACAGTTTTATGAGCAAGTTGATCGGTGACAGAACATTTTACAAAAAAGTATTGACCGTTGCTGTTCCCATCATGGTCCAAAACGGCATCTCAAATTTCGTGAGTTTGCTGGACAATATCATGATCGGAAATGTCGGAACGGAGCAGATGTCGGGAGTTGGTATCGTGAACCAACTCCTGTTTGTGTTATATCTGGGTATGTTCGGCGCCATGGCCGGCCCCGGCATCTACGCAGCGCAGTTTTTCGGTAAGGGCGATCACGACGGCGTGTGCCATGCATTTCGCTATAAGATGTACATTGGCCTGGCCGTCCTGGCCATCGGCCTGACGATCCTGATCTTAAACGGGGAGGCTTTGCTGTCCCTGTATTTGAGCGATCTCGCGGACACGGAGCAGTCACCGGAACTGGTGCTTTTATACGGCCGGGAATACCTGGGCGTCATGCTGGTCGGACTGCTGCCTTTTGCCATCGAGGAGGTATATGCCAGCACGCTCCGTGAATGCGGGGAGACGCGTGTACCCATGATCGCCGGTCTGGTCGCGGTCGGCGTGAACCTGTTCCTCAACTATGTGTTTATTTTCGGTAATTTCGGTGCTCCCGAGCTCGGCGTGCGCGGAGCAGCGCTGGCCACGGTGATCAGCCGCGTCGTGCAGGCCGGCATCGTCGTGGTCTGGACGCACCGCAACACTCTTCGGATGCAGTTCGCGAAAGGGTTGTATCATTCGTTTCGCATTCCGGCAAAACTGGCCGAAAAGATCTCCGTTAAAGGGCTTCCGCTCATGGCCAATGAGATCCTCTGGTCGACGGGTATGGCAGTGTTGAACCAGAGTTACTCCAGACGTGGCCTGGATGCCGTGGCGGGACTCAACATTGCGTCCACGATCACGAATCTGTTCAATGTGGTCTTCATAGCGATGGGCAGCGCGGTCGCCATTATGGTCGGCCAGCTATTGGGCGCCGGAAAAACGGAGGAAGCAAAAGATACCGACACGAAGCTGCTCGCTTTTTCCGTGGCATCCAGTGCGGCGCTCGGTGTCATCCTGTTCGTGCTGGCTCCGCTGTTCCCGAAACTCTATGTGGAAACGACCGAAAATGTCAGATCGCTGGCGGTGGGCTTTTTGCGCGTCGGCGCGGTCTGCATGCCCATCTTTGCTTTTATGCATGCCACCTATTTTACGCTCCGCACAGGCGGCAAGACCTTTATCACGTTTCTGTTCGACAGCGTGTTTTTGTGGGGCGTCAGCGTCCCCGTCGCCTACCTGATCAGTCGCCGTACGCAACTTCCGATCCTTCGGTTCTACCTCTTTATGCAGTCGCTGGATCTGATCAAATGTGCCATCGGCTTCGTCCTGGTTAAGAAGGGCATCTGGGTCCAAAATCTGGTTCGGGAGGACGCAGAAGCACCGGAAGCCGCCATAGAGGAAAAATGATGTTTTTTCCCTTGAAAATGCAAGGAAAATCTAGAAATGATAAAGGCTTTGTGCTATGATGGACTAAAGTTGACGAAGGGAGGCGGAATCATGATCGATGCTTTGACTGCGCATATATCATTTTTGCTGTTTGAAGCGATTTTCTGTCTTCTGTCTGCCCTGGTCTACGCTGTGAGTAAGGACCCGGTCCGTATCCGAAAATCGGTAGTTCTGTCCCTGAACCTGTCCTGCGGAGTGATGCTGATCTGTGAATACATGTTCTATGTCTATCGGGGCAGCACGGAACCGTTCGATGTTTTTATCATGCATCTGGTCAATGCGGCGGTGTATTATCTGATCATCCTGCTGCTTTTGTTTTACGCGATGTTCGTGGCCGTTCGCCTGTTCGGCCGCTTCGACTTAAAGGCCGATATGCCCTGCAGGAAACGTTTTATTGCCGTTTGCGTGATCGTTGTGATCGGCATGATCCTGATCACGGTGTCCCAGTTTACGGGCATTTATTATACATTTGATTCTGAAAACTGCTATCAACGCGGGCCGCTGTTCTGGCTGTCCGCGGCAGTTCCTGTGCTCGGAGCCCTGGTAGTGGCGACGATCATCCTTCAGAACAGGGAACGGACGACGCTGAGCCAACGCATAGTCCTGCTGTCCTATGTAGCATTGCCCATAGCCGGAGAGGTGATCCAGAGCATGTTCTATGGGAATTCCCTGATGAACATCTGTGTCGGCGTGTCGGTCCTGCTGGTGTTCTTTGAGAACGCGATCCATAAAGAACAAGAGGTCTATCGGGCGTCACGTACCGAGGCGCGTACCGGTTTTGCAAATGAACACGGATACATCGAGTGGCTGAACTCCATGAAGGGAAAGCCCGAGATGAAGGAGTATGCTGCCGTATTCTTCGATCTGCGGAAATTTACCGAGATCAACCGGGTCTACGGCATAGAGAACGGCAACCGCGTGCTGGCGGCCTTTGGCAATATCCTGCTGAATAAGATCGAGAAGGACGAGATCCTCGGCAGACAGTATGGAAACAAGTTCATCGCGATCATTAAGAAGAAAAACCTGGACAGCTGTCTTCAGGTCCTGAGGGGCATAGAAGTTCCGTTTGAAGACATCACAACGGGACGGGAGGAACGGGTCACCCTGTCCGCGCACATCGGCGTCTACCTGTTCGATCGCACGGATTTGGACGGAGAGGATATCCTGATCTTTGGCGGACACGCGCTGAGTGAGGCGAAAACGAAGGATACCGACGACGTGGTATGGCTGACGCAGGAGAGCATCGACGCGATCTCCGAACGGAAGAAACTGGAAAATGACATCCGGGAAGGCTTAAAGAACGGCGAGTTCCGCCCGTATTATCAACCGAAAGTCAACCTGCACACCGGGAAAATGTGCGGTGCGGAGGCTCTGTCCCGTTGGATCCACGACGGAA
>ONPC01000082.1 GCA_900319565.1 uncultured Eubacteriales bacterium
CGCGCCATCGCGAAACGGCCGCGCCTGCTTCTGGCGGACGAACCGACGGCAGCTCTGGATGAAGCTTCCGCCCGGGATGTACTGCGGGTCTTCGAACGTTTGATCCGCGTGGAAAACCGGCGCCCGGAGAACGACCGAAAGATGACACTGATCCTGGTGACACATAATCCCGAGATCGCAAAGATGGCAGACCGGGTCGTGGTTCTGAAAAAGGGAAAGATCGATTCGGTCACGGTCATCAAAACTCCCTGCAGTGTTGACATGCTGGAATGGTGATTATGAAAAAGACGCAAAGAAAACTGTGTATCCGTTATATGCGAAGCCAGACCGGCGCCTGTCTGTCCATGTTCATCGTAGCTCTGCTGGCAGTCATGGCCTATCTCGGGATCAATGATACCGCGCAGGCCATGCGAAACAACATCGAGCGGTTTTGGGATGAAACGGGCTACCGGGATATCGAGATCGCGGCACCGATGCTTTTGTCGGAGGACGACATGGCTGCGATCCGAAATACCGAAGGCGTGACCGCAGTCGTACCGGTCTGGTCGACTGCGGTGTATTCGGTCTCGGAAAATGTGACCGATTTTGACGTCGTCTCCATAACGGATTCAATCAATACCGTGATCCTCACGCAGGGCAGGATGCCGGAAGCACCGAACGAGTGCCTCCTGGAGCAGCCTGTCTTAGAGGCGTTGGGCCTTTCGGTCGGCGACTCCTTTGAGGTCGGTGGCAGTGAAGACCTTAGCTGCCGTCGATTTGTGATCTGCGGCGTGGCGCAGCATGCGGATCATGCCTGCCTGCCGATCCAGGTTCCGGGAAAACGTTACATGATGGTACCAAAGGAGGCATTTGACCATGACCGGCTGCAAGGCCGGTGCATGAAGGCCGTCCTTCGTGTGGATACCGCAGGCTTCGGAAACCGTTTTTCGGCCGAATACCAAAAGCGGACCGCTGCCGTGCGGGACCGTTTGCTCCTTCTGAGTCTACGGAATGCGCGAGGACAGCTGTCCGTCGATCCGGATACGATCTCCATGGACACGATTCTGAACCTGGTGATGTCCGGGCAGGAAGAGATACGTCCCTGGCTGGTCATGGATGTGTGGAGCTCGATGTACAGCTATGCGATCCGTACCGCTGTGGACAATGTTGCCGATATCGGTAAGACCTTCGCGGTCATGTTCATTCTGGTCGGCGCCCTCGTGATCTACGCCTCGATCCACCGTATGGTGGAGGAGGATAAGCGGCGGATCGGCACGGCAAAGGCGATGGGCATGACGCAGCGGGAGATCGCCATGCGGTATCTGGCTGCCGGCCTTCTGCCGACCGTTGCCGGCATGCTGGCCGGGACCCTGGCCGGGTTCGGTATCCTGCAGCCGATCATGCTTCTGATCTACGGCAGGTTCTATGTCTACGGCATGGGCTACCCCGCCTTCCTTCCGGGCGCAACGGCCCTCGTTTTTATCGCAGGCCTTCTGATCGCCGCAGCCGCGGCCTTTATCGCCTGCATCGGCCTGATCCGAAAGCCTGCCCTGTCCCTGCTGAGCGACCGTGCATGGTTTGAGAAAAATACGCATACGTCCGCGGGTGGCGGAGCCGGAAAGAGACACCGCAAAAAGCCCCGTTCGAAATACTCGCTCTATATGCGGATGATCGTCCGACAGATCCGGCGTGAGAAAAGCCGGGTCGCTGTGATCGCTGTTTCCATCGCCGGTTGTATGGTGCTTTTGGTGACCGGCTTCTCCATCAAGTTCGCGATCACGACTTCCATTGACCGACAGTTCTCGCAGGTAGAACGCTATGATATGAAGGTCCGTTTCGACGTGAACGACGAGACGGGAGAGCAGAGCCCGGAGCAGGAGATCGTGAAGATCCTCGAAGCGGCCGGACTGCAGGAAGGGGCAGAGACAAACGGCTGGATCGGAATTCTGCAGCGGGAATGCATGTACTATGCCGAAGAACGGATGAACGGCGGCGAAATGATCTGCGCCCGGCCGACATACATCGATGCCTTCTTTGCGGCACGGGATCACCGCAGCGGCGAGACGTTCGGCCGTGCGCAGGCGGACGGAGCCTACATACCGCTTCGGATGTCGGAGACGGGAAACATGGAGCCGGGGGATCCTGTGATCCTGCTGGATAGCCGGATGCAGCTTCGAATCGTTCCGGCCGGCGGCGTCTATGATCATTACGTCGGCGGTCAGATTCTGATGTCGCCTGAATTATATGAGCAGATCTACCGCGAGAAAGTGGTAAACAATTGCATTTTGATCCGGTGCGGATCGGACACCCGCAAAGCGATCCGGGAAAAACTTAAGGATCTGTCGGTCACCGTGACCGAAACAAGCGACGCCAAAGGGGAGTATATGCGGTATACTTCGGCGCTCAACGGAGTCGCCGGCATGCTGGCAGGGATCGCGGCGCTGATGGCCGGCGGTGTTTTGATCAACCTGCTTTACCTGCAGTATTACCGCAAAAAGAGCAGCCTCGTGATCATGCGCATCAACGGCTTTACGCCGGCGGAAACGGCCGGTTATGTCCTGGGTGAATCGGTGGTCACACACCTGGTCGGAATCGTGCTGGGCATCTTCGGCGGCACGTGGCTGTCGCGGTACATCCTGCGTCTGATGGAGGGGCGGCAGTTCCACATCATCCGCAGCCCGCAGCCCGTCGCCTGGCTTATCGGCGGCCTGATCCTGCTGATCTTTTCGGCCGTGATCCACGCGATCATCGTTAAGGCGGTCGTGAATCTGAAGCCTTCGGAGGACGTCCTGATCCGATGAGGCGATCTGCCTGTAAGGAGCCTTTCGGCCGGTGTCGGGATCGATGCCGGCCGTAAGTGTTTTGGATTCTTTTTCTTGACATTTTCCGTCTCTTTTAGTAGAATGATAACAGATGTTTGAAGTGACCCGAATAGAGAACGAAACGCATAGGGATACTTCTTTCGTGAATCGGTTTTTCAAAAAAGAAAAGACGGAGGTAAACAACATGAAGCAATACGAGACGAGTCAGATTCGAAATGTGGTTGTACTGGGCCATGGCGGGGTCGGTAAGACGACGATGATGGAAGCGATGGCTTACGTTACCGGCGTAGTGAAGCGTCAGGGCCGTGTAGAAGACGGTTCCACGATCAGTGATTTCGATAAGGAGGAGCAGAAGAGACTGTTCTCCATCGGAACTTCCCTGATCCCGATCGAATATGAAGATACCAAGATCAATTTTCTGGATACGCCCGGATACTTTGATTTTGCCGGTGAGGTAGAAGAGGCACTTTCCGCAGCAGATGCTGCCATTATCGTTGTCAATGCAAAATCCGGCGTTCAGGTCGGCACGGAGAAGGCATGGGACTACTGTGAGAAATATCAGCTCCCGAGAATGTTCTTCGTAACGGCTATGGACGACGATAAAGCCAGTTTCCGTCAGGTCAGCATTGCCCTGACCGAGAAGTTCGGACGTAAAGTCGCTCCGTTCCACATCCCGATGCGTGAAAACGAAAAGTTTGTCGGATTTGTAAATGTCGTTAAGATGAAGGGCCGTCGTTTTACCAACGGCTACGAATATGAGGAATGCGATATTCCCGATTATCTGCAGGAGCACCTGACCACAGCGCGTGAGTCCTTGATGGAGGCAGTTGCCGAGACCAGCGAAGAGTTCATGGACCGTTATTTCTCCGGTGAAGAGTTCACCTACGAAGAAGTATCCCAGGCGCTGAAGGAAAACGTTGTGAGCGGTAATGTCGTTCCCGTTCTTATGGGCAGCGGCGTGAACGCACAGGGCATGAAGATGCTGCTGCTTGCGATCCAGAAGTATTTCCCGTCACCGGATAAACTGACCGCGCAGATGACGAATCTGGCGACCAACGGCCTCATGGAGATCCAGTATGACTCCACGAAGCATCCCAGCGTTAAGGTCTTCAAGACCATGGTGGATCCTTTCATCGGAAAGTATTCCCTGATCAAAGTCATGACCGGTACGCTTTCCGGCGACACGGTTTTATATAATGTCAACAAGGAGACAGAAGAGAAGATCTCGAAGATCTACGTGATGCGCGGTAAGGAAGTTACCGAGGTAGACCGTCTCGTTGCAGGCGACATCGGCGCCCTGGCGAAGATGAACAGCCTGTCGACCGGCGATACACTGGCTGAAAAAGGCGCCAGCGTAGTCTACAAGAACGTTCCGATCTCGACTCCTTACACCTATAAAGCTTATAAGGCTACCAACAAGGGCGATGAAGATAAGATCGCAGGTGCGCTCGCTAAGCTCATGGATGAAGACCTGACCCTCCGTCATGTGAATGACGCGGAGAACCGCCAGATGCTCCTCTACGGACTGGGCGATCAGCAGCTCGAAGTCGTAGCCAGCAAGCTTCTGGACCGTTATAAGGTTTCCATCGAACTGGCGAAGCCGAAGGTAGCTTACCGCGAGACCATCCGTAAGAAGACGACCGTTACCGGTACCCATAAGAAGCAGTCCGGTGGCCACGGCCAGTACGGCGTTGTCGTTATGGAATTCGAGCCCTCCGGTGATCTGGATAAGCCGTACGAATTCGCAGAGCGCGTTGTCGGCGGCGCGGTTCCGAAGAACTTCTTCCCCGCAGTTGAGAAGGGTATCCAGGAATCCGTTCAGAGAGGACCTCTGGCCGGCTACCCGGTAGTTGGCATCAAGGCGACTCTGATCGACGGTAAGTATCACCCCGTTGACTCTTCGGAAATGGCATTCAAGACCGCGGCGACCTTAGCGTTCCGCAGCGGCGTTCTGGATGCGAACCCGGTTCTCCTGGAGCCGATCGCGACGCTCAGTGTTACGGTTCCCAACCGTTTCGCAGGTGACGTCATGGGTGATCTGAACCGCAGACGCGGCCGTGTTCTGGGTATGGACCACATTGCAGGCGGTAAGCAGATCATCAACGCGGAAGTTCCGATGTCCGAACTCTACGGATATTCGACGGATCTGCGTTCCATGACCGGCGGTATCGGTGATTTCTCCTATGAGTTCGCTCGTTATGAGCAGGCTCCGATCGATGTTCAGCAGAGAGAGATCGCGGAGAGAGCGAAGGACGAAGCGTAAGCTTTGGTTTTTGTCGGATCGAACGCAGGCAGTTTTGTGACCGCCTGCAGGATCGACCGAAAGCATATGGGTTGCTGAGCCTGCACATCAGGTTTAGCAACGGCACCGCAGGCGCGCATTTTCCGATGCACGCCTGCAGTTTTTCGTAAGCGTTCGTCCGAACGAACGCAGTATTATCAGGAGGTGACTACATGAGAATAGGTATGGGGTATGACGTACACAAATTGGTACCCGACCGTAAATTGATACTCTGCGGGGTAGAGATCCCGCATCGTCTGGGACTTTTGGGACATTCGGACGCCGACGTCTGCGCGCATGCGATCGCGGATGCGCTTCTGGGAGCAGCCGCCCTCGGGGATATCGGAAAATTATTTCCCGACACGGACCCGGCGTATGAGGGCGCCGACAGCATGGAGCTGCTGAAGCAGGTCGGAAACATGCTGGATGATTTCGGCTTTACCATCGGAAACGTGGACGCGACCATCATTGCCCAGAACCCGAAACTGGCTCCGTACCGGGATCAGATGCGCCAAAATGTGGCGCGGGTGCTGGCCATTCCGGTCGACTGCGTAAGCATCAAGGCCACGACCGAGGAACACCTCGGATTTACCGGAAGGGAAGAAGGTATCGCCGCACAGGCTGTTTGCCTGCTGAACGAGTATTCCGATTTTGAGCGCGCGGGCGGAGGTTGCGCCGGCTGTGCCATGCGTCAGCAGTAGATTCAAAGGACAGACAAAAGGACGCGACAGTGCGGGACGCGGGTTTGATAAAAAAATCACAATTTCCGAAAAAGGGTATTGCTTTTTTGGTTCGTTCGCGTTACAATGTATCTGTCGTTTTAGGCAACATATACTGTATCGGCTGGAAGGGATGGCTTGACAACCTTTTTTGACCGGTTATAGGAATATTTTTACACATTTAGGAGGATTTTCAAAATGGCAGTTAAAGTTGCGATTAATGGTTTCGGCCGTATCGGTCGTTTGGCGTTCCGTCAGATGTTCGGCGCAGAGGGTTACGAAGTAGTTGCGATCAACGATCTTACAAAGCCTTCCATGCTGGCTCAGCTTCTTAAGTACGATACCGCTCAGGGCGGATACTGCGGAAAGATCGGTGAGAACCTTCACACCGTATCTGCAGATGACGAAGCAGGAACCCTTACCGTTGACGGAAAGACCCTTAAGATCTACGCTATGGCTAAGGCTAACGAGCTCCCTTGGGGTGAGATCGGCGTAGACGTTGTTCTGGAGTGCACCGGTTTCTACACCTCTAAGGAGAAGAGCCAGGCACACATCGATGCAGGCGCTAAGAAAGTTGTTATTTCCGCTCCTGCTGGTAACGACCTGAAGACCATCGTATTCTCCGTTAACGAGAAGACCCTGACTAAGGATGATCAGATCATCTCTGCTGCATCCTGCACCACCAACTGCCTTGCACCCATGGCTAAGGCTCTGAACGATTACGCTCCCATCCAGAG
>ONPC01000245.1 GCA_900319565.1 uncultured Eubacteriales bacterium
GCTTCTTCGGCCGCCTTTGCTTCCTCTTCGGTTTTCTTGCCTTCCTCAGCTTTTTCTGCTTCTTCCGGCTTTGCTGCCTCTTCGGCCGTCTTACCTTCCTCAGTCTTTTCCGTTTCTTCCGGCTTCTTAACTTCCTCGGGCTTTGTCTCTTCGACCGGCTTTGCAGTTTCTTCGACCTTAACCGTTTCTTCCGCCTTCGGCTGTTCGAACTTCGGCAGATCCTGAACCGATAACTTACTGTCCTTCGTTTTTGCGGACGCAGAAACAGAAGCCGCAGAGATTTGCGCCTTCTTTTTCATGTATGCAGCATAGGCCGCGGCCGCTTCCGCGTCCGGGCTCGAAATACCGAAGATCTCTTCCGATACGGGTTCCGAATCATCGTTTTCGTCATCGAATGCATCCGTTTCCTCTTCGATCGGAAGTTTCAGTATCGTGTCACTGTTGATCCCTATATTTTTCAGTTGTTCCGGCGACAATCCGGCCGAACGGTTTTTCTTTTTATTTCGCTTTTTCACGGATATATACCATCGTCTTTCAGCGGTTTCAGGCCTCTTAGCTATCTACCTGAAAGACAGTCACTTTCATAAATGGATGGGGAGTCCGCCTTCTACAAAACTGATCGATACTTGACTTTCTTCGTGTCATTCCGCGAAGGAATGAACGGAAAATGTTGCCCGTTGCAGGGCGCCAGGCGAATCACCTCTAAAAATACATATACAGAGTATATTATATCAGAAGTAGGTGTGAATTTCAACACGCAATTCTGAAATCGAATGCTTGACTTTTCCATGGCAGTATAGTAGAATAATCTTTGTTCGACAGGCATCTGTAGCTCAGTGGATAGAGCAATGGCCTCCGGAGCCATGTGCGGTGGTTCGATTCCACTCAGATGCACACAGCAGTCTTCATCGTGATGGATCGGGCGTACCGATCTGTCGCGTGAAAACGCAGTCGGGCACGTCGGATCGCTTTGCAGACGGTCCTCTCATATTCGTAATTTCTTACACATTTTCCATTTCTTTTTAAATCAAATCTCGTTCTCAAGCGGTTTTACCGCTCTTTTGTGATTCCCGGATTTTTACACATTTTGCTCAAATTCAAAACAAACGGGCGCCGTCTCCCGTTTGAAATACATCGTCCCGGTGACGTTAAATAAGGAGATTTATGGATTACGAAACATTTACCAAAAGCGTACTGAACCACATTCTGCCTCTGCTCGGGCCCGACCGGAGCGCCCGTCTGAAGACCATTTTGAAAAACAACGGCTGTAAATACACGTCGGTCATCGTAGACACGAAGGGCGATCCTATTGCCCCGGCCATCTATCTGGAGGACTACTACTCTGCCTTTTTGGAGGAACGCTCGGTGTACCCCGATGACGCCCTCTCCGAAGATGAACAGATCGACGCGATCGCCCACCGCATTCTGGAAAACGTGGCCCACCTGACGCCTCCGGCGCTGATGGATGACTACAGCGATTTTGACAGCGTAAAGAACCGTATATGCGTCAAACTGGTGTCCCGTTCGGAAAATGAAGCGCTCCTTAAGCATACGCCATCGATCGCGTTCCACGATCTGTGTATTCTGTTCTTCATCCATCTGGAGATGCCGGACGGATCGTTCGGGAGCATCCTGCTGAAGGAAGATCAGTTTCTGCGCTGGGAACTCACACCCACAGCCCTCTATCCTATAGCCCTCGAAAACACCATGCGGATCTTCCCGGCAGAATTATGTGCGCTTTCCTCCATCCTGCAAAGTTTCTGCAAAAATGATCCCGATGATGCGGCAAAAACGCAAGATCGGGATCTGATGAAAGATATATGTGATCTGTCCGGGGATACGTGGATGGCGCCAGAGCGTCCTATGCCCCCTCAGTCACTGGTTCTGACCAATAAAAACAAATATTTCGGCGCAACCGCCGTTCTCTATCCGAAGTTACTGAACCGGATCGGCGATGCGTTGCACGGAAGTTACTATCTGATCCCTTCGAGCATTCATGAAATGCTGATCCTCCCTACGAGCATAGGGATCACTAAGCCGGAGATCAACGCCATGATCACCGAGATCAATAAGACCGAAGTCTCTCCCGAAGAAGTTCTTGCGGACCACTGCTATTTCTTTGACAACCGCAGTTATTCACTGAAGTAAGCTATGAAGGCTCACGCCTTTTTCTCCTCTTCGATCGAGCGGAAGAATTCCTCCAGGTGTACGAGACAGTGATGCAGTGCCTGCTTCTCTTCGTCATTCAGGTCGCGCACGATGGCGCGCATCATGTTTTTATGGAAATCGCGGTGATGGTGATATGCCTTTACCCCTTTTTCCGTAAGCGAGACCAGCACCACGCGGCGGTCTTCTTCGCTCCGGTTGCGATTGATGTAGCCTTTACGCTCCAGGGCGTTCATGGCTACATTCATCGTGCCCAGAGTTACGGACATTTTTCGTGCTACTTCACTGACCATCTGCGGTTTGGCGATCCCGATGGCGTCGATGATATGCATGTCGTTGTTGCTGATATCTTCGTAGTCTTTTGTAATAATGGCTTTTTCCTCAATGTGCAGGATGTCGTTGAACAGACTGACCAGCACGGAGTTGAGCGCCATATTGATCTCTCGGTTTTTCATCCGTTTAATCCCCTCTGTTACCACTTAAGGATCGTCGCTCCATAGACCAGACCGGCACCGAAACCGGAA
>ONPC01000043.1 GCA_900319565.1 uncultured Eubacteriales bacterium
CCTCGTCGAAATTGTATTCCCGCTTGATGCTCATGGCCGGGATCTCCACCCAGTGGCCGTTCTCCCAGTAGCTTCCGGGTGCGGAGACCTCGCGTAGGTTGATCTCCGGATTGAAGTTCGTCGCGAACGGATAGCCGTGGTCGCCGCCGTTGCAGTCCAGAATATCGATCGTATCGATCGTATCAAACTCATGCTTCAGGGCATACGCCCAGTATGCCTGTGTTACGCCGGGATCGAAGCCGCTGCCGAGCAGCGCGGTAAGTCCGGCCTCTTTAAACTTCTCCTGATAAGCCCACTGCCAGGAGTAGTCAAAATATGCAGAGAAACCTTCTTCCTTACAGCGTTTCTCATAGATGGCTCTCCACTCGGGATCGTTCGTATCCTCGGGCTCGTAGTTCGCCGTATCCATGTAATTCACCCTGCATGCCAGGCAGGCATCCATGATGGTCAGATCCTGATACGGGAGGGCGATATTCATCACCAGATCCGGCTTATATTCGTTGATCAGCGCGATCAGCTGGTTCACGTCATCCGCGTCCACCTGCGCCGTGGTGATCTTCGTGGTCGTAGTGGGTTTCAGCTTCGCGGCCAATGCTTCGCATTTGGACACGGTACGGCTGGCAATGCAGATCTCGGAGAACACCTCCGGAGCCTGACAACATTTCGAGATCGCTACGGAAGCTACGCCGCCGCAGCCGATGATAAGCACTCTGCTCATAGATAACTCCTTTCCCCAAGGCCTGCCGTCCGCAGACCCGGCCGGGTTTCAGATTTTGTATGGAAACGAAGTTTCAAACCTCGCAAAAAACTAACACAGGCTGAGGATCAGTTCCCGCACGACCTTGCAGGCCGTCGCCGTGCTGGCGCCGCTCGCATCGAGCATCGGAGCCAGTTCATTGACATCCGCTGCCACCACGCGTCCCGCACAAACCGTACGGATCGCCTGAAGCAGGTCGTTAAACGAAACTCCACCCGCCTCGGGCGTGCCCGTTCCGGGAAAGATCCCCGAATCCAGACAGTCCAGATCGATGGTCAGGTAGATGGGCGCGTCGCCGATGGCTTCCACCGTCTCCTTCAAGCCCTCAAACGAAAACGGATGCATGTCGGTGTGCGCTTTCGCAAAGCGGAATTCCTCACGCTCACCGCTGCGGATGCAGAACTGGTGAATGCGTCCGTCGCCCATAAGATCGTAGCAGCGCCGCATCACACAGGCGTGTGACAGGCGTGCTCCGAGATAGTCGTCCCGAAGGTCCGCGTGCGCGTCAAACTGAATGATATGCAGGTCCGGATGAACGGCCAGAACGCTCCGCACCGCTCCCAGGGTGACCAGATGCTCACCACCCATGAGCAGGGGAAGTTTCCCGTCTGCCAGGATCGCCGCAGTCTCCGCGGAAATGTCATCCAGCGCCATCGACGAATCGCCGAAGCAAAGCTCCAGATCGCCGCGATCCGCGACCGTAAAGTCCGTAAGATCACGGTCCTGATACGGGCTGTAGGTCTCTAAGCCGAAGCTCTCGTGCCGCATGGCCGCAGGGCCGAAACGCGCGCCCGGACGAAAACTCGTCGTCGAATCAAACGGAGCGCCGAACAGAACGATCTTCGCGTCCGCGTAGTCGGCATCACAGCCGATAAAAGTCTCAATATTCGGAGCAGGGTTACGCATTACTCTACCTCCTCCAGCATCTCCTCCAGGAAGGCCGGAAGGTAGAACGCACCCTTATGCAGGCGGGTCGTATAGTAACGGGTCCGCATGTGCAGGTCGTTCCACGCCTTCGAGTCAAAATCGTCGATGGGATGGTACTTTTTGCTGGCGAAACCAAAGAGCCAGTATCCCGCCGCATACGTCGGGATATGTGCCTGGAACACGCGGCAGATCGGGAACGTATTCGCAATGCGTTTATGACTGCGCTGCATGGCGTCCGCGTCCTGCTGATAGAACGGGCTGCCCTGCTGGTTCACCATGATGCCGTCATCCTTCAGCGCCTTATAGCAGTTTCCGTAGAATTCCTTTGTGAACAGGCCTTCCGAAGGTCCGAACGGATCGTTGGAATCCACGATGATCAGATCATACTCGCTCTCACAGTAACGAATGAACTTCAGGGCGTTCTCGTAGTGGATGTGGACACGCTCATCGTCGAGCTGGCAGGCATTGCCCGGAAGGTACTGCCGGCAGGCGTCCACAACCATCGGATCCATCTCCACCAGGTCAATGTGCTCGATGCGCGAATAACGGGTCAGTTCCTTCACGACGCCGCCGTCGCCCGCGCCGATGACCAGCACGCGGCTGATACCCTGATGCACGGCCATGGGCACATGCACGATCATCTCATTGTAAATAAATTCATCGCGCTCGGTCAGCATGATGTTGCCGTCCAGCGCCAGAATGCGGCCGAACTCGCAGCTCTCGAAGACATCGATGCGCTGATAGTCGCTCTGCTTCGAAAACAGCTGCCGTTCTACACGAAGCGAAAGCTTCACATCCGGTGTATGTTTTTCCGAAAACCAAAGATCCATGGTCACTCCACTCCTGTTTCAGTATTTGTAATGCACGTTTGGTAGGTCCACTCTCGTACCGCTGCGTAGTTATACCAGCACATTCAGGCGCTCGATGTTCGGATCCTCCGGACCCGTCATGCTGCAGCCCTTCTCCTTCGCGTACAAAATGTAATCCAAAATATCCTTTGTGATCCGTTCACCCGGGGCCAGAATCGGGATGCCCGGCGGATAGCACATAACGAACTCGCTGCAGACGCGGCCTTCGGTCTGCTCGATGGGCAGGCTTTCTTTATCCGCGTAGAAAGCTTCCTGCGGGCTCGCAACGACTTGCGGGGCAATGTATTCCTGGCTCAGCATACCGGTCTTATCCCGCTGGTAGCGGCGGCGGATCTCCGCCAGGGCCGAAACGAGACGTTCGATCTCCTGGAAACGGTCGCCGATGGACAGGTAGGCCAGGATGTTGCCGATATCGCCGAACTCGATCTGGATGTCGTAGTCATCGCGAAGCAGGTCATAGACCTCGATGCCTGCCATGCCGATATCCAGCGTATGGACGGACAGTTTGATCGGATCGAAATCATAGATGGAATCGCCGTTGATCATCTCGGGACCGAAGGCATAGTAACCGCCGATTGAGTTGATCTCCGCACGCGCGTACTCCGCGATCCGGCGCACTTCACGGAAGATCGTGTCGCCGCGCAGCGCCAGGTTGCGGCGCGATATATCGAGGCTGCTCATCAAAAGATAGCTGGCCGATGTCGTCTGTGTCAGGTTGATGATCTGGCGTACATAGCCCGCGTGCACGTTCGGTCCTGCAAGCAGAAAACTGGACTGTGTCAGGCTGCCTCCGCTCTTATGCATGGAAACGGACGCCATATCCGCGCCGGCATCCATCGCGGACACCGGAAGGTCCTCACCGAAGTAGAAATGCGTTCCGTGCGCTTCATCTGCCAGGCAGAGCATTCCGTGCTCGTGCGCCAGTTTAACGATTGAGCGCAGATCCGAGCAGATGCCATAGTAGGTGGGATTATTGACCAGAACCGCGACCGCATTCGGGTGTTCGTGAATGGCCTGCTCCACCTGTTCGACCTTCATGCCGAGCGAGATGCCCAGGCGGCGATCCACCTGCGGGTTCACATA
>ONPC01000150.1 GCA_900319565.1 uncultured Eubacteriales bacterium
CTGATCTCGGGTATCATCCCTTCGAGAAGTGCAGCGAAGAAGGATCCGGTAGTCGCACTGCGCACGGAATAAACTACATATTTACACATATCTTAAGCGGCACGCACCCCCGATTTTTTTTACAGCTTACTATTGATAATGGAATGTATCTATACTATAATCAACATAAGAGGATGCATTGTATTATGGGAACTATGCAATCCGAAGAGATTTTGAGACTAAAACAATTATCAGCACCAACTTATTTGGGAGGTGATGGATGGGAAGAACTTTCATGACGTTCAAACAGAAATGAATCGGATCCATCTGCGCGCAGATGTTAAGACTTCAGGAAAAGGAGATGGTAGTCAGAATGAAAAAGGTGTTGTCTGTATTTTTGATTATGGTTTTAAGCGTGATTGCAATTCAAACAGATATTGAAGCACATGTAGGGGATTATTTTTCGGGCGGATATTCGTCAAGTGCTCCATCACAACCGTCGTATATGCAGTTTATGTATTCCTCTTCATCAACTGGAGGTTATTATACCAGCGCTGTTTTTTCAAGTATCTCAGACTGGAATTCATTGAGTAGCAATGTCACGGTATCATTGACATACAAAGCTCCGGGCATGCCATCAACGATTACAAATCAGTTTTACCAGATTTACAACGAAACGATGACCAATATGTATTCGTTTACGTTTGGACTGTTGGCTTTTGGAAGGACATATCCAATAGAATATCCCGGAAGTACGAACGAGGCATCAACGGACAGCGACTGGTATAGAGTTACGGTCTTTATTAACACAGCCAGTCCTTATATAGACAGTACGGTAAAGGCTAAAAAAGTCCTTCTACATGAAATTGGGCATTGCTTAAAACTATCGCATCCGATAAATGATACCTCACTGCATGGAACAACCTATAATGGATTACCGTATGCTATAATGAATCAGGGGATTCCTCAGGGAGGAAGTTGTGTGGCTCCATCCATTCAGGATCATGATTCGGATAATTTACGTGGAAAGTGGGGGAATTAATATGAGGAAGATTAAGCGTTATGGTTTGAGCTTTATTTGGTTGACAGCAGCTTTTTTGATGCTGTTCGGATGCAAAAAGGCAAGAGCGAATGAGGATGACTACTCTGATCTGGAAGAGGTGGCTCTTATAACAGACTGGATGGTTCCGTATGATCTGGCTTTTTTGGAGCAGGAATCCAAGGTGGCACTTGTTGGAAAAGTATTAAAGAGATTGGAAACAGATGTGGTTTCGCCTGAAATTGGTATGTACAACGGCGGAAAGACGGTGTATGAAGTTGAGGTACAGAAAATTCTTTATGGTGAGTTGGAAGAAGAAACAAAAGTGATCCGTTTGATTCAACCGTGGTGGGTGTCTGAAGGAAAGAAGAGGCAAATCTCCAATGCTTCACATATGAGACCGTTTAAGGAAGGGGATACCTGGGTTTTCTTTTTGGGATTTTTTCCGGAGTTGGACGGATATGGATGCATGTTTGATGATGCCGGCTGCTGGCCTCTGGCGTATCCGGAACTGGTTGAACTGTTAGGGAACGAGTTTAGCAGTATAACTCCTGAAATTGCATCTTATTGGAGGTCTTATTATAATGATTTCCCTATAAGCATCTACTATGAAATAATCGAGAAATACGGCAGCCAGATCACTCCTTAAACGAAACAGGCCATATTTGGAAAAGAGAAAAAACCAGCCTTTTATTACAGGGACCGCATGGAGAAAACTCCATGCGGTCCCTGTAATATTATAAGCTGTATGAATCTATAATAAGTGAATGCCATGCGCCGCGCAGGCGGTCTTGGTAGCGTCGTCCCACAGGCTGGACTGGACTTCCCCGATGTGCGCGCAACCGAGCAGGAGCATGCACAGACGGGACTGGCCGATGCCACCGCCGATGGTGTAGGGAAGCTCGCCGTTGAGCAGCAGGCTGTGGAAGTAGGAAGTGCGGCGGTCGTCGCATTTCGCGATGGTCAGCTGACGATCCAAAGACTCGGGGCTTACGCGGATGCCCATCGAGGAAAGCTCGAAGGCACAGCCTAAGGTATCATTCCAAAACAGAAGGTCGCCGTTTAATTCCCAATCGTCGTAGTCCGGAGCACGGTTGCCGTGCGGCTTTCCGGAGGCGAGGGCGCCGCCGATCTGCATGATGAAGGTGGTCTTGTGATCCTTTAAGAATGCAGACTCACGTTCTTCCGGCGTCAGATCCGGGAACAGATCTTCGAGTTCCTGCGAGGTGATGAAGGTCACGTCACGGGACAGAGTAGTTTTCACCGCCGGATATTCTGCTTTCAAGGCGTCCAGCGTATTGCAGACGGAAAGCACGATGTTACGAACGGTCTCTTTTAAATAGTCGAAATTACGATCGGAGACGGAGATGATTTTCTCCCAGTCCCACTGATCGACGTAGATGGAGTGAAGATTATCCAGTTCTTCGTCGCGGCGAATGGCGTTCATGTCGGTGTAGAGGCCTTCATGCATGGAGAAACCGTACTCCTTTAACGCAAGACGCTTCCATTTTGCGAGCGAGTGTACGACCTGAGCGTCCTTACCGATGGCAGGTACGTCGAAGCCGACGGGGCGTTCCCAACCGCTCAAATTATCATTCAGTCCGGAGTCCGCAAGCACGAAGAGCGGCGCGGACACGCGGCGCAGGTTCAAATGCTCCTCAAGCTGGGCCTGAAAGCATTTACGGATGGAGGCGATGGCGCACTGCAGGTCGAAGCCTTTCAGCGCGGGTACATAGCCCTCCGGAACAGTGATCTTATTCATAGTAAAGATCCTCCCATGGGATTAATCGGTGTTTTCCGGCCGGTGTTTGATACGACTGTAAAACACGAAAATAAGTGTAGCACAAGGCATTTTGCCTGTCAAGAAAAACCACGGGAAATGCTTACAGGTTTTTCTTATAGATGAGCCACAGACCGGACAGCAGCAGGTCGTTGTCATATTCGATCTTATGACGGCAGGAGGGGATGATATAGCGAGCCATGCCACCGGTCGCGACCACGGTGGCCGTAGCTCCCAGTTCATCGTTGATCCGGTCGATGAGCCCGTCCATCATGGCAGCGTTGCCGAAGATCAGACCGCCGCGCATGCACTCTACGGTATTGCGTCCGATCACGCGCTTCGGAACCTCCAGGGAAATATCCGGCAGCTGCGCTGTGCTCTGGGACATGGCCATGGCTGCCGCACGGATGCCGGGAGCGATCATGCCACCTAAGAAATTGCGGTTCTTATCAATGACGGAGACCGTGGTAGCGGTACCCATATCGAAAATGATCATGGGGCAGGGATATTTATCTAAGGCAGCCACCGCGCCGACCACGAGATCTGCGCCCAGCTGCGCCGGGTTCTCGATCAGGATGTTTAAGCCCGTTTTGACTCCGGGGCCTACGACGAGCGGAGCCTTACCCAGGACACGGGTCACGGCCTGGCTGATCGTGTCGCCGATGGAAGGTACCACGGACGAAATGATGGAGCCCTCGATCTGCTCGCAGGAGATCTTCCGGAATTCCAGGATGCTCTGGAAGATGATGGAATATTCAAATGGTGTTTTGTTGTGGTCACTGTAGACGCGTTCCGTAAAATAGATCCGGTTCTCGTCAACGCAGCCGAAGGTTATATTGGTGTTTCCGATATCGATGGCAAAGATCATGACAGTTCTCCTCAGGGTGTATTTTCGGGAAGACAGGCAGCGGGCCTTTCTTCCGAATTCTCATTAATAATCTATCAAAGAAACGCCTGAAAAGCAAGTAAAACGCTAAAATGAAGGCGACTGGCCCGAAATATGCCGGAAAGCCTGCCGGAAAGTGAAAAAAAGGTTGACAATACAAATAGGAATTGATAAGATAAGAGGTAGCATTTTAATGATGGCAGTCCAATAGCGGCCGTCGAAAGGTGCAAATCTAGGTCGGTTTGCCTAGCAAACCCCGACAGGAGGAGTTATATGAACAATCGTATGGTATTATCCCTGCTGGTGGATAACCAGGCCGGCGTTTTAAGCCGCGTGTCCGGTTTGTTCAGTCGCAGAGGTTACAACATTGACAGCCTTACCGTGGGAGAGACCGAAAACCCGAATTTTTCCCGCATGACCGTTGTGGCTCACGGTGAGCCGGAAGCTTTGGAGCAGATCTATAAGCAGCTGGATAAGCTGGTCGATGTCGTGGATATTAAGGAACTCGAGCCCGAGTCGTCGGTAACCCGTGAACTGGTGTTGATCAAGGTAGCGGCCACTGCCGAAAACCGTCATAAAGTCGTGGCAGTCGCAGATATTTTCCGTGCAAACGTCATCGACGTATCGAAGACTTCCGTGATCATCGAGCTGACGGGTAACAGTCAGAAGATCCAGGCGTTCATTCACCTTTTGGAGGGATTTGAGATCAAGCAGCTGGTACGCACCGGCGTTGCGGGTCTTCCCAGAGGTTCTGAGGACGAACCGTATCTCGAGAATTAATTTCGATTTTTCAGGCATTGCCTGCAAAACAGGAGCCTTTCGCTCCCGAATATATAAACATTTTTCGGAGGAAAAACAAAATGGCAAGAATTTTTTATCAGAAAGATTGTAATTTAGCACTGCTGGACGGCAAGACCATTGCCATCATCGGTTACGGTAGCCAGGGTCACGCTCACGCGCTGAACCTGAAAGAGTCCGGATGCCACGTGATCATCGGTCTGTACGAGGGCAGCAAGTCCTGGGCAAAGGCTGAGGCACAGGGCTTCGAAGTATATACCGCTGCAGAAGCAGCAAAGCGCGCTGACATCATCATGATCCTTATCAACGATGAGCTTCAGGCTGATATGTATAAGAAGGATATCGCTCCGAACCTTAAGGACGGCGATATGCTTATGTTCGCACATGGTTTCAACATTCACTTCGGTTGCATCGTTCCGCCTAAGGGCGTTGACGTTGCCATGATCGCTCCGAAGGCTCCGGGTCACACCGTTCGCAGCGAGTATCAGGCAGGTAAGGGTACTCCTTGTCTCATCGCAGTTGAGCAGGATGCTACCGGTAAGGCTTGGGACATCGCTATGGCTTACGGTCTTGGTATCGGCGGCGCTCGCGCAGGTCTCCTTGAGACTACGTTCCGTACGGAGACTGAGACCGACCTCTTCGGTGAGCAGGCAGTTCTTTGCGGC
>ONPC01000249.1 GCA_900319565.1 uncultured Eubacteriales bacterium
AATCACGGATTTATCGAGTTTCATGTTCGGTATGCCATACATCAGCAGGCCGCCGATGCGGTCGCTGCGCTCATAGACCGTCACACTGTGGCCGCGGTGGTTCAACGTGTCCGCGGTCGCCAGTCCCGAAGGGCCGCTGCCGATGACAGCGACCTTCTTGCCGCTGCGTACCTTCGGCGGCATCGGCTTTATGAAGCCCTCCTTAAACGCTGTCTCTATAATAAACAGTTCATTGTCATGGATGGTGACCGGCGAACCGCACATGCCGTTGATGCAGGCCTTCTCGCACAGGGCCGGGCACACCCTTCCGGTAAACTCCGGAAAGTTCGAGGTCTTCGCCAGACGCTGGAACGCATGTTCATCGTGGCCCAGGTAGACTTCTTCGTTCCACTCCGGAATCAGGTTGTGCAGGGGGCAGCCCGTCACCATGCCGCTTAAGCGCATGGCCGACTGGCAGAAGGGAACGCCGCAGTTCATGCAGCGCGCGCCCTGCGTCCGCCTCTGGTCCGCGGTCAGAGGCTCGTGAAACTCGCGGAAGTTCGTGATCCGGGCAGATACCGGGACGTCCGTGTTTTCTTTTCGTTCATATTCCAAAAATCCGGTAGGTTTTCCCATGATCAACCCTCCTTTGCGATTTCTTCAAATGCTTCCAAAACTGCGGTGTCATGGCTCACGCCCTTTGCCTCGTACTTTGCGATGGTCTTAAGCATCCGGCTGTAGCCGATGGGCACGATCTTCTTGAAGTACGGAAGTTTTTCTTCAAACTGCTCCAGGATCTGCGCCGCTTTCTTCGAACCGGTCGCCTCCGCGTAGTCCTTTAGGATCGCATGCAGGCGCTCCTTATCTTCCTTCTCGGTGATCTCACCGAAGGATACCATCTCTTTATTGATCCGGCGATACAAGTCGTGATGCTCATCCAGAACATAGGCGATACCGCCGCTCATGCCGGCTGCCAGGTTCTTACCGGTCGGTCCCAGAAGAACCGCTACACCGCCGGTCATGTATTCCAGACCGTGATCGCCGCAGCCTTCGGCAACCGCCGTCGCGCCCGAGTTGCGGACGCAGAAGCGCTCACCCGCGATACCGCTCGCATAGAGCGTACCGGAGGTCGCGCCGTAGAGCGCCACGTTACCGATGATGATGTTCTCATCCGCCGCATAGCCCGCGTTCTTCGGCGGGACTATAATGAGCTTGCCTCCGGAAAGTCCCTTGCCGACGCCGTCGTTCGCATCGCCCGTCAGGCGAATGGTCAGGCCCTTCGGAAGGAAGGCGCCGAACGACTGTCCGCCGCCGCCGACTGCCTCAACGCGGAAGGTATCGTCCTTCACGTCGCTGCCCAGCTTCAGCGTGATCTCCGAACCCAGGATGGTTCCGAAGCTACGGTCAGTGCTGGAAACCTGAACCGTAACAGGCTTTTTCTCACTCTTCTTTCCGTTTAACACATCCGCGAAATACGGCAGTAACTGCTTCATATCCGGTGTCTCGGAAAGTTTGAAATCATAAATGTCTTTCGGATCGAAATGACGCTTCTCGAAATCCGCATAGGTCGGGTCGATCACCGCCGCCAGGTCTACCATACCGGCGCGCTTTGTGATCGGATTCCTGCGGACATGCAGAACATCGCTTCTTCCGATCATCTCTTCGACGGTCTTGAAACCGAGCTGTGCCATGATCTCACGAAGCTCCTGCGCGATGAAGAGCATGAAGTTCATAACATGCTCTGGCTTGCCTGCAAAGCGCTTACGCAGTTCCTGATTCTGCGTCGCGATGCCGACCGGACAGGTGTCCTTCGAGCAAACACGCATCATCATGCAGCCCATGCATACAAGCGGCGCCGTCGCGAAGCCGAACTCCTCGGCGCCTAAAAGAGCCGCGATGGCTACGTCACGTCCGCTCATCAGCTTACCGTCGGTCTCGATGGTCACGCGGGAACGCAGACCGCTTTCGATCAGGCTGCGGTGTGCCTCCGCCAGGCCCAGCTCCCAGGGCAGGCCGGCGTGGTGCACGCTGCTGGGCGGAGCCGCTCCGGTGCCGCCGTCATAGCCTGAGATCAGGATGACCTGCGCACCGGCTTTTGCAACGCCGGACGCAATCGTGCCGACGCCAGCCTCGGACACCAGTTTTACATTGATCCGGGCGTCGCGGTTGGCGTTCTTCAAATCGTAGATCAGCTGCGCCAGATCCTCGATCGAATAGATATCATGGTGCGGCGGCGGCGAGATCAGCGAGATACCCGGTGTGGAAAAACGCGTCGCCGCGACCCACGGATAGACCTTCTTACCCGGAAGGTGTCCGCCCTCGCCGGGCTTCGCGCCCTGCGCCATCTTGATCTGTATTTCCTTTGCGCTGCGCAGATACGCGCTCGTAACGCCGAAACGTCCCGAAGCGACCTGCTTGATCGCGCTGTTCTTTTCTGTGCCGTAGCGCTCGCTGGCTTCGCCGCCCTCACCGGTGTTCGACTTACCGCCCAGGCGGTTCATCGCGATCGCCAGGGTCTCATGTGCCTCCTGAGACAGCGAACCGTAGCTCATGGCGCCCGTTTTAAATCTGCGGACAATGCTTTCCGCCGACTCTACCTCGCTGATGTCGATCGGCGCGCGATCCGATACCATATCGAGCAGGCCGCGCAGGGTGTGCGGCCGGTCCTGTGCATCGACCAAAGCCGTATATTCCTTAAACTTCGCATAATCCCCGGTGCGTACCGCACGCTGCAGGTTCACGATCGTGGTCGGATCGTAAAGATGATCCTCCGCGCCCTCACCGCTGCGCAGTGAGTGGAAACCGGTCGAATCCAGTCTGGTATCCGTCCCCAGTTCCAGCGGATCGAACGCATGATTGTGGCGGAACAAAACGCCCTCTTCGATCTCGCGGATGCCTATGCCGCCGACCCGGCTCACCGTACCGGTGAAATACTGATCCATCACTTCCTTCGACAGGCCGATCGCCTCGAAGATACGTGCGGATTGGTAGGACTGGATCGTGGAGATACCCATCTTTGCCGCGATCTTTACGATACCGTTCAGGATCGCCGCGTTGTAGTCCTCGATCGCGGTGTGGTAATCCTTATCCAAGATGCCCAGGTCGATCATCTCGGCGATGCATTCGTGCGCCAGATACGGATGGATGGCCCGTGCGCCGAAGCCCAGCAGAACTGCCATCTGGTGTACGTCACGCGGTTCCGCGCTCTCGAGGATGATCGAAACTGCCGTGCGCTTCTTCGTGAGCACCAGATGCTGCTCCACACTGGAAACCGCCAGCAGCGAAGGGATCGCCATATGGTTCTCATCCACGCCGCGGTCGGACAGGATGATGATATTCTTTCCGGAAGCGACCTCTTTATCCACGCGGATATTGAGCTGCTCCACGGCCTTCTTCAGGGAAGTATTCTTATAAAACAGTAGGGATACCGTCGTGCTCTTCAGGCTCTCCGTATCCAGGCTCTTGATCTTCATAACATCCACGCCGGTCAGAATCGGGTGGTTGATCTCCAGCATGCGGCAGTTCTCGCTCTTCTCGGTCAGCAGGTCTCCGTCCGAACCGATATAAACGGTCGTATCGGTGACGATCTTCTCACGCAGCGAGTCGATCGGCGGGTTCGTGACCTGCGCGAACAGCTGCTTGAAATAGTTGAACAGCGACTGATGTCTGCGGCTTAAAACCGCCAGCGGAACGTCGTGTCCCATGGACACCGTCGGCTCGATGCCGTTTTTCGCCATGGGCAGGATCAGATCCTTCACGTCCTCGTAGGTGTAGCCGAACGCCTTATACAGGCGGTCGCGCATCTCCTGCGTGTGGGTCGGGATCTTCTTATTCGGGATCTTCAGGTCCGCCAGATGACTAAGGTTCTGGTCCAGCCACTCCCCGTACGGTTCCTTATTTGCATAGTATTCCTTACACTCTTCGTCGGAGATGATCCGTTTTTTCTTCGTGTCAACCAGCAGCATGCGGCCCGGCTCCAGGCGTGACTTCTTCACGATATGTGCGGGGTCAATGTCCAGCACACCGACCTCGGATGCGAGGATCAGACGGTTGTCGTCCGTTACATAGTAGCGGGAAGGACGCAGACCGTTGCGGTCCAGCGTCGCGCCGAGCAGCTCGCCGTCCGAAAACAGCATGGCCGCCGGGCCGTCCCACGGCTCCATCATGGTCGCGTAATAGTGGTAGAAATCCTTCTTATTCCGCTCCATGTACTCGTTGTGCTTCCATGGCTCCGGCACCGTGATCATCATGGCTAACGGCAGCGGCATCCCGTTCATATATAAGAATTCAATGGTGTTATCGAACATCGCGGAGTCCGAGCCCGACAGACTTACAACAGGGTAAACCTTGTCCAGATCTTCGGCAAATACCCGGCTCTTCATGGTCTCCTCACGGGCCAGCATACGGTCAATGTTGCCGCGGATCGTGTTGATCTCGCCGTTGTGAGCGATCATGCGGTACGGGTGCGCGCGATCCCACGAAGGGTTCGTGTTCGTCGAGAAACGCGAGTGCACGATGGCAATGGCCGTCTTATAATCGGTGCTGCGCAGATCATCGTAGAACGCGCGCAGCTGCTTCACCAGAAACATGCCCTTATAGACGATCGTACGGGACGAAAGCGAGCAAACATAAGCATCTTCGGCACTCTGCTCATATTCGCGGCGAACCACATACAGACGACGGTCGAAATCCAGGCCGCGCTCCACGTGCTCGGGGCGTCCCAAGAAGCACTGGTAGATGGCCGGCATGGAGTCAAGCGCCACCTGACCTAAGATCTCCGGGTGCGTCGGCACCTTACGCCATCCCAGGAAAGGCAGGCCCTCCTTCGCCGCGATCATCTGCAGCATCCGCATGGAGAACGTGCGCTTCATCTCGTCGGCCGGTAAGAAAAACATACCGACACCGTAGTCTCCGGCGCCGCCCAGGCAGATATCCTGCTCTGCCGCCGCCTTTGCAAAGAAGTCATGGCTCACCTGCAGCAGGATGCCCACGCCGTCTCCGACGCTTCCGCTGGCGTCCTTGCCCGCGCGGTGTTCGAGTTTTTCCACGATGGACAATGCGTCGGACATCGTCTCATAGCTTGCCTTGCCGTCGATATTAGCCACGGCGCCGATACCGCAGGCATCATGTTCGATCGGATGATATTCGTACTTTTCCATCTTAACTGCTCCTTTTGGATACTACGGAAAGTTTCTTCCCGGAAATACAAAAAGACGCTTTGAAGGGCTGTTACACCCATCAAAGCGCCTTTGCTTTCTAAGAAAGCATTTTAGCACCGGTACATATATGTGTCAATGCTTTTTTACCGGTTTTTCGCACGTTTTTGCCTCTTTTAAAAGAAAAACGTATATTCGGTAATAGGTGGTATAAGCACCGCTTATTCTACATCTTGCAATGCAGCGAAATCTTCCTCACCGGTGCGGACCTTAACGACCTGCTCCACGCCGTATACGAAGATCTTACCATCGCCGATATGGCCGGTGTACAGTGCCTTCTTCGAAGCCTCGATGACATCGGCCACAGGAATCTTGCTGACTACGACTTCGACCTTTACCTTCGGAAGCAACGTGGCATCCATTTCAATACCACGGTACTTCTCGCCGGCGCCCTTCTGGATACCGCAGCCCATGACCTGTGTGACTGTCATACCAGTAACGCCGAGATCGTTGAGCGCCTTCTTCAGCTGCTCGTAGCGAGCCAGCTTTGCGATGATAACGACTTTGTGCATCGTTGCCGTGCTCATGACAGGCGCTGTGTTTACCTTGACAGCTGCGTCGACCATCGCCTTCGATGCGTCGCCGTAATCGCTGACACCGAGATCGGTGTTCTCATTGACCGCCATCTCCATGCCGGTAACATCCATGATGGAGAACCCGGAGTATGCGGAAGCAAGACCGTGCTCCGTGATATCCAGACCGGTAAGCTCCTCTTCCTCGGTAACACGAAGACCGAAGATCTTCTTGATGATCGTAAATGTGATAAAGATGGTGACAGCTGTCCAAGCTGCGGTCGCGAGCATACCCAAAGTCTGGATACCCAGAAGTTTGAAACCGCCGCCGTAGAACAGCCCGAGCATCGGGTTGCCTGAAGAGTCTGCCAATGCATAGGTGGGAGCAGTGTCAGTAGCGAACAGACCTACAGCAAGGGTACCGAAGATACCGTTGCACATGTGAACGGCGACAGCACCGACAGGGTCGTCAACGTGAAGCTTGTGATCCAGAAGCCAGATACCGAAGATAACTACGAGACCGGAGATCGCACCGATGATAGAAGCACCGGCTGCGTCAACTACATCACAGGGAGCGGTGATCGCTACCAGACCTGCGAGAGAAGCGTTGAGACACATGGAAACATCGGGCTTGCCGTAATGGATCCAGGTGAAAATCATACATACGACCGTCGCTACCGCGGGAGCGATCGTAGTGGTTACGAAGATAGCGCCGAGCTGCTCAACACTGGTAGCAGCAGCACCGTTGAAACCATACCAGCCCAGCCACAGGATGAATACACCCAGGGCGCCGAGCGTGATGTTGTGGCCGGGGAACGCATTGACCTTGGTGACCTTGCCGGCCTTATCTTTTACAAACTTACCGATACGGGGACCTACCATGATGGCACCGATCAGGGCGCAGATGCCGCCGACCATGTGGATGCAGTTCGAACCTGCAAAATCATGGAAGCCCATCTTTGCGAGCCAGCCGCCGCCCCAGGTCCAGTGTGCTTCGATCGGGTAGATCACTGCGGAGATGATCGCAGAATAAACACAGTAGGAAAGGAAACGGGTACGTTCTGCCATGGCGCCGGAAACGATTGTCGCGGTCGTCGCGCAGAATACCAGGTTGAATACGAAGTTGCTCCAATCAAAATGTGCGTAATCCGTAAAGATATCGAAGTTCGGCATTCCCAGGAAACCTGCGAGTGCGTCCTCACCCAGGAACAGACCGAAACCGATCAGGATGAACGTCACGGTACCGATACAGAAGTCCATCAGGTTCTTCATCAGGATGTTTCCGGCGTTCTTCGCACGGGCGAAACCGGTCTCGACCATGGCGAAGCCGGCTTGCATCCAGAAAACGAGTGCCGCGCCGATCAAAAACCAGACGCCGAACACTTTTTCGTCGATCAAACTCATAATGCTACCAGTATCCATAATAACCTCCTCGTTGCAGTTCCTCCCAAAGTAAGCTCTACAACCTTTGTTTTTTGATTTAAAGTCCTGCTTTGGCAAGACTCGCAAGATCAAAAAACGAAGGTGTTCCGGTTCCTTTCGTGCCCCGTTGCACCTTCGTTTATGAAATTGCTTCGGCACCGCCGGGCGGCGCCATGTATTATGAGAGATTGGTTAAGAAAAACGTCAAATTATACCGGCTGATACCGTACGCTGTACAGGATCTCTGCGTAGGTCGGATACGGCCACAGATCGCTCGGGATCATCGGCTCGAGTTCATCGACCACCTCACGCAGCGCCGCCATATCGGCCAGGATCACTTCCTGATGATACTTCGCCAGAGCGACAACATCCGTCAGTTCCTTCTCCTTAGCGACATCCTCTTCCAGCTTAGCCAGCTTGCACTGCAGGCTGCATGCCAGGCGGGAAATATGCTTCAGCAAGCCTTCCTCTGCGATGCATGCGTCCTTCGACAGTACCTGGCTCTTCTTCAGGATCACATCGGCCAGGACCGCCTCGTATTTCGCAACGGCTGCGGTGATGTTGTTTTTCACCATGGAGATCATGGTCAATGCTTCGATGTTGATGGTCTTGTAGTAGTTCTCATGCAGGATCTCGTAACGCGCCTTGATCTCGGTCTCGGAATATACGCCCTGGTCCTCGAAGATCTTCATGTTCTTCGGCTCAATGAACGATCCAAGTGCATCCGGAGTCGTCTTCAGGTTCAGCAGGCCGCGCTTCTCAGCTTCCTGTACCCACTCCTCGGAGTAACCGTTGCCGTTGAAGATGACTCTCTTATGCTTAACGATCTCATCACGAATCAGCTTGTTGAGCGCTGCATCAAAGTCGTCTGCCTGCTCCAGGATCGCTGCGTACTCACTCAGGGTCTGTGCCACGATCGTGTTCAGAACGATGTTCAGGCCGGAGATCGATGCGGAAGAACCGAGCGAACGGAACTCGAATTTATTACCGGTAAATGCAACCGGTGAAGTACGGTTACGGTCAGTCGTATCGCAAGGAATGTGCGGCAGGACCGTCGCGCCGATGCTCATCAGTTTCTTCTCTGGATCGTGGTAGTCCGTACCGTCCTCGATGGACTTAAGGACTGCATCCAGCTCATTGCCGATGAATACGCTCATGATCGCGGGCGGTGCCTCGTTCGCGCCCAGACGATGGTCATTGGCCGCGGAAGCAACCGACATACGGAGCAGGCCCTGATATTCATCGACCGCCTTAATGACAGCCATCAAAAACAGCAGGAACTGAGCGTTCTGGGACGGCGTATCACCGGGCTCCAGAAGGTTCTTACCGGTATCGGTCGACATGGACCAGTTGTTGTGCTTACCGGAACCGTTTACACCTGCGAACGGCTTCTCATGCAGCAGGCAGACCATGTGGTGCTTGCCTGCAACGATCTTCATCAGTTCCATCGTCAACTGGTTGTGATCCGTTGCGATGTTGGTGGTCGAGAAGATCGGGGCCAATTCATGCTGTGCCGGAGCTACTTCGTTATGCTCGGTCTTCGACAGGATGCCGAGCTTCCAAAGTTCCTCATCCAGCTCTTTCATGTAAGCCTTAACTCTGGGCTTGATCATACCGAAGTAGTGATCTTCCATCTCCTGGCCCTTCGGCGGCTTCGCGCCGAACAGTGTACGTCCGGTGTAGATCAGGTCGGGGCGGCGCTTATAAACGCTGCAGTCGATCAGGAAGTACTCCTGCTCGGGTCCGACGGTCGTCATAACACGCTTTGCGGTGGTATCACCGAACAGACGTAAGATACGAATGGCCTGCTTATCGAGGGCCTGCATGGAACGCAGGAGCGGTGTCTTTTTATCCAGTGCCTCGCCGCTGTAAGAACAGAACGCGGTGGGGATGCACAGGGTGTCATCTTTGATAAATGCATAACTGGTGGGGTCCCAGGCTGTATAACCACGTGCCTCGAAAGTAGCACGCAGACCGCCGGACGGGAAGGAGGATGCATCGGGCTCGCCCTTAACGAGTTCCTTACCGGAGAACTCCATCAAAACACGTCCGTTTCCTTCCGGAGCGATGAAACCGTCATGCTTCTCAGCAGTGATACCGGTCATCGGCTGGAACCAATGTGTGAAATGCGTTGCGCCTTTTTCGATGGCCCAATTCTTCATGGCCTCCGCAACTACGTTTGCGATGTCCAGCTGCAAATGCACGCCGTCATCAATGGTCTTGTGAAGTACACGGTACACATCCTTGGGAAGACGTTCTTTCATCACATCGTCGTTAAATACCATACTTCCGAAAATCTTGGTAACATCCATTTTGATATCCTCCTTTTTTATTAACAACCGCTCTGTCCGTAGTTCTTAAGTACACGGGCGGAGGGATCGTTGACATCACAGTTCTCCCAGTTTTTGTTCGGCATCCAGAAATCCTTGATCATCTCTGCCTGACCGGGATAGTACTCTTCAAAGATCTCGCGATAGAGCAGCGACTCTTTCGTGAACGGCGGCACGTAATCGTAAGCCGCGCATTTTTCTTTGAAAACTTCATCGCTGTAGACTTCCTCTGCGTAAGCCTTTAAGTAGTCTACCATCGAATGTCCGACTGCATCGGAAAATGCTGCCTTCTCCCGCATCAGTATGTTCTGCGGCAGGTAACCCAGGCCCTCAAACGCATGACGCAGCAGGTACTTTCCTTTGTTGTAGACATTCATCTTCTTTTCCGGCGGGATCGACATTACGTACGAAACGAAATCCAGATCGCCGAACGGCACGCGCGCCTCCATCGAGTGGACCGAAATGCAACGGTCGGCGCGGAGCACATCGTACATGTACAGTTCGCGAAGTCTCTTCTCGGCTTCCAGCTGGAATTCCTCCGCG
>ONPC01000081.1 GCA_900319565.1 uncultured Eubacteriales bacterium
CTTCGGGATCTGCTGCGCAGATCCTCTCCTCTTAGACTCGCGACCGCTTCGCTTGTCGCTCGTTAATCAATCAGCCCCGCTGGGGCTGATTGATTACATCATTCCTCCCATTCCGGCGCCGCCGGCGGGCATTGCGGGTGTGTCTTCTTTGATGTTTCCTACTACTGCTTCCGTGGTGAGCAGTGAGGATGCTACAGATGTGGCGTTCTGCAGTGCGGACCTTGTGACCTTTGCGGGATCGAGGATGCCTGCTTCTACCATGTTCACATATTCTTCTTTATATGCATCGAAGCCTGTGCCGGTTTCGGATTCTCTGACCTTGTTTACGATCACGGATCCGTCAAGGCCTGCGTTGTGGGCGATGTGGAACAGCGGTGCTTCCAGGGCCTTCAGCACGATCCTGGCGCCGGTCTTTTCGTCGCCTTCGAGGCTCTCAAGGCTCTCGGCAACCTTTGTAGCTGCGTGAATGTATGCGCTTCCGCCGCCTGCGATGATGCCTTCTTCCACTGCCGCGCGCGTTGCATTGAGCGCGTCTTCCATACGCATCTTGGCTTCTTTCATCTCGGTCTCCGTTGCAGCGCCTACGCGGATGACTGCTACGCCGCCTGCCAGCTTCGCAAGACGTTCCTGCAGTTTTTCCTTATCGAATTCAGACTTGGTCTCGGCAAGGAGAGTCTTGATCTGGGCGACACGGTCAGCGATCTCTTTCTTATCGCCTAATCCGTCAACGATGATGGTGTTTTCTTTAGCGACCTTAACGGATTTTGCCTGGCCGAGCATATCCAGGGTAGCATCCTTGAGCTCAAGGCCGACTTCTTCGGAGATAACCTGTCCGCCGGTCAGGATGGCGATATCCTTCAGCATTTCTTTTCTGCGGTCACCGAAGCCGGGAGCCTTAACGCCGACTACGGTAAATGTGCCACGCAGTTTGTTTACGATCAATGTGGTGAGTGCCTCACCTTCGATATCCTCTGCAATGATGAGAAGTTTAGCGCCGCTCTGTACGATCTGCTCGAGTACAGGCAGGATCTCCTGGATGTTGGAGATCTTCTTATCGGTAATGAGGATGTAAGGATCGTCCAGGACCGCTTCCATCTTCTCCATATCGGTTGCCATGTAAGCGCTGACGTAACCACGGTCGAACTGCATACCTTTTACCTTCTCCAGTTCAGTCTGCATGGTCTTCGACTCTTCGATCGTGATAACGCCGTCGTTCGAAACCTCTTCCATAGCGCTTGCAAGAAGTTCGCCGACATGATCGTCGCCTGCGGAGATCGCTGCTACACGGGCGATCTGCTCCTTACTGGTGACAGGGCTGCTCATCTTCTGGATCGCTTCAACAGCAACTTCCGTTGCCTTCTTCATACCCTTACGAAGTACGATCGGGTTTGCGCCTGCTGCGAGGTTCTTCATACCTTCGTTGATCATGGCCTGCGCCAGGACCGTAGCGGTCGTAGTACCGTCACCTGCAACATCGTTGGTCTTTGTAGCTACTTCCTTAACCAAAGAAGCGCCCATGTTCTCAAACGGATCTTCCAGCTCGATCTCCTTTGCGATGGTAACACCATCGTTTGTGATCAGCGGTGTGCCGTAGGATTTATCCAGAACCACGTTACGTCCCTTCGGACCCAAGGTCACGCGGACGGTATTGGCCAGTTTATTTACACCTGCCTCCAAAGCCTGTCTGGCTTCGGAACCGAATTTGATTTCTTTTGCCATGATAGATCATCCTCCTGATTATTGAACCATTGCCAGAATATCATTCTGTCTTACGATAATATATTCGTCGTCTCCCAGTTTTACCTCGGTACCTGCGTACTTAGAGTAAATAACAGTGTCACCGACCTTAACGAACATGGTGACTTCCTTACCGTCTACCATGCCGCCGGGGCCTACTGCCACTACTTCAGCCTGCTGGGGCTTTTCCTTTGCTGCACCGGGAAGAACGATGCCCGATTTTGTAGTCTCTTCTGCAACTACCTGCTTTAAAACGACTCTGTCGCCGAGCGGAACTAACTTCATATTGAAGACCTCCTGTCTTACTGTCTCTTTTCGGGTTTGTTAGCACTCTTTGCATTCGAGTGCTAAACCTATATCATATAATAGTCAAAGCACCCCTTGAAAGCAATCCGTGAAAATCCTGTATATTCTCTGTTTTGCTCTGTTTTCTCTCGTTTTCTCTCGTTTTCTCTCGTTTTCTTGATTTTTCGTTTTTTCGGCAAAAACCCCTTCTATTTTCATGCGGAACGTATTATAATAGATGCATATCGGTCGGGAAAAGCAGTCCCGACACACTCGTATATTATGCCCCCGGGCACGTAAAGGAGGTTTTACACCATGTCCAAACTCGGAAAGAAATTGCTTTTAACAGGCATTTTGGCAGGCAGCTGCGCAGCCGCTTACACGATCTACAAAAAGAAATGTGACGATTTCGAAAAGACTTTGGAAGACGATTTCGAGGATGAGGAAGAGGATGAGGAGGAAGAGCGCTCCTACACCAATATCTCTCTCGATGAAGATGAAGAAAAGGAAGAAGAGAAAGCGTGATCGCATGCTTCTCCAAACGCCCCGACCGGCACTGCCGGACGGGGCGTTTTTTTATCACTGTTTCAGTTTTTCGACCTCACCGCTGATGATTCCGTTGGTCTTTATCATTCCGCGGATAATGGCGTCCTTCGCGTTCTTCCACGGCTCATCCTTATACTTATAGTCAAACTTGTTGATGAACCATTCCAGATCCTCGGCGATCCGCTGCATGTTCGTAATGTACAGTTCATTCGTCACACGGATGAAGTCATCCAGGTTCCGTCCGGACAGCTCCTTCGGGGCATCCTCAATCAGCCGCGCATAGTGCTCGGTGCAGAAGCCCTTACACTTCCGGTATTTTGCCGGAAAACCGGAGTCGGTCTTCCACAGATAGTGGACCGTTGCGATATAACGGTCGAACACCGCCTCGATGCGGTCGCAAACGAAGCACGACTTATTCAGTTTCTTGATGTAGTCCACCGCTCCCCCGCCGGTCTTCTTAAAGAAGCCGGATTTGATGGGATTATTCTGCGCCGACTTGATATCCTCATTCGTCTGATCCAGGTGTGTCTTCATGATCAGCGCCAGCCCCAGACGGTTATTCTTATCATACAGCATCTGCATATGCTTCTGACAAAAGCCGGTCTTATTCGTGATCATTCGGAACTGATCATCCATGTAACTGGGTCCCAGCGTGAAATCCACTGCCTGCTGCTCCAGATCCCGGTACATCAGACACACCGGGCACTCACAGTCATGGTCAAAAGCATCATTGACCGGTATCGCATATATTTTCTCTGCCATAGGCTGCTCCTCTCAGAACGTTCTTCGTTTCTCGCAAAACCATCCGTTTTTCGCGGGCTGGTTCGCACCGCAGGCCACGCTTTGCGCCGAAACCCCTTCTAAAGTAAATTGTACACGTTTTCACGTCTTCGGTCAACTCTTTTCGGGTATTTCGGGCCTCCTTGCTTTCTCTGCTTTCCTATGATATACTGTTTTCGGGATAATGCATTATATGCAAGGGACGGAAGGTGTTTCGTCCCGGGGATGATGAGGTGTAAATATGACTTTGTTTTTGATCTTCGCCGTGGCCATCGTGATCGTACTGCTGTGTTTTCAGTACTGGCCGGGGCAGAGCGTAGACCTACCGAAATACAACCACGACGTTGCCGCCGTGGAGTATGTTCTGGATAATCCGGATCTTCTGATCTCGCAGCTAGGGTTTTCTTCCGCCGGGAACTGGCACACGGCCGATAAGGTCAGCTATGACTATATCCTGCCGATCGACCTGTATACCTATCCCGGTTTTACTTTCCGTGCGTATTTCATCGATTTCAGCGGAGAAAACGGCTACGCGATCGTTGACTCCGAAAAAAACTTATATCAATATCAGACGACCGGGGACTATCCGCATTTGCCGGACTCCGAATCGATCTATTATTCCCCCTATGACGGCATCATCTACAAATACAAGGGGAAGTCGCATCTGGTCTCGGGATCGTCGCAGGCTGTACCGGACCGCCGCGAGACTCTGGGACTGTTTGCCGGCCAGAAATCCTTAGGAGACGGGGACATCTTCCAGCCGAACTCCTACGTTGCGGATCGCTATGGTTCGAATTTCATAACGTACTATGCGTCGAGCCTGAGTAATTTCACTTATGTGACCCAGGGTGAAACCAGCATCTATTATCGCGGCCGCGGCACCCGTTCGGAGGGAAACTGCACGTTAAACGCGATCTACAACGCTCTCAACTATATCAGCACGACGGATTCGCGCGGGTTACTCCCCTCCCCCTACATGACCGTGGCGGTCGATGCCCGCAAAGATGCCTTTTACGGAAAATACGCTTCGGACCGTACCTATGTGATCGACACGCCGAAGATCCTGCCGGAGCTCTACGCGAATATTCGAAGCTATGCGATCTCGGCACACCAATACGAAGTCGAGGCGTTGACTCAACTCGAAGTCGAGGATGTCGCAAACCACATGTTATCGGTCTATGAATGTCCTCTCACGGCCCAAAACTATTACAACGGATCCTATTACGAGCAGGTGATTCTGCCCGTCACAAAAGGATATCCCGTTCTGAATAACGTCACCGGCTCCATCACCTATAGTTCGCACTCCATGGTGGTCACGGGCTACCAGATCTACCAGGCCACGACCGAGGTCGGCGAACTACATCTGCAGAGCTACGTTCTTATCCTGCAGGTCGCAGACGGGTGGGCGGATTCGGCCCGTTATTATGACGCAAATCAAAACAAACAGCTCGAGATCGTGACGGTCTTCGGCCCGAAGACATCCAAAAAAGCTTCCAAGTAACAGGGTAAACGCATGAAGAAGAAACGCTCGCACAATCTCATGATCGGCGGCTTGCTGTGTTTGTCGCTTTCGGTAAGTGCATGCCAGAACCGCACAGCTGATGTCTCCCCTTCCATATCCGGGGAGGCCGGGACGCGTGCGCCCGAAAGCACGCCGGAAACCACGACCGAGAACGTGTCTGTTTCTTCTGCCACAACTGCATATATAAATGAGACCGCATCCCCGGCGGAAATCGGCACTTTTACGACGGAGGCCGAGACCTTTGCGGAAACATCCCCGGAGGCTACTCCTGAATCATCCCTGGAGATGACCACAGAGATTTCCACAGAAGGCACCACGGAAACCTCCACGGAAGTCCCCACGGAGGTCCCCACCGCGGCTCCTTCGTCCGAGCCGGGTTCGGAATATCTCTCCGTTCCGGCGGTCAGTTATGTTTTGTCCGCAGAAGACGACCTGCTTTCCGAACTGGGCTATCCGGTCCCGGCCGAACCGGGTCTAAAGACCGCGATCGCTTTTGACGCGATCTATTCCCTGCCCGTAAAGCAGCCGGGGCACGATGATACCCCCGCCTACCTGATCGATTTCTACGGTCCCCACGGCTATTTAATCGTGGATGATGCATTCCGTCTCTACGCCGTTCAGACCGAAGGCGATTACGCTGCATTGGCCGCGTACACGGACCTGTGCTACGCCATGACCGACGGCCTGATCTACACCGACGGTACCATGCGAATGAACGCGGACCGTGCGATCACGTTGCATCCGACTCCGACGAACCGCCGTTACTCCGCACAAAAATACGACCATGAAGGCGGGATCATCAACACTTCCAGTTATATTTCCTCCCGTTACAAAGGGGGCTACGAACCGGACCGTTTTGCCCTCATCGATTTTTCGCGCCTATACAGGCAGCACGATCTGTCCGTCTTTTTTACCGATGACGGCTACGGCGAAAGCGGCGAAGGCAACTGCACACCTTCCGCAGTCTACACCTGCCTCGATATCCTGGGGCGCAGCCTTCTGAAGGACACCGCCCTTGCATCCGCTCTGGACGAAACGACCACCATTGATGTCGTAAACGACCCGAACTATCCGAAGTATGCCGATAACCCGGATTACATTTTTAAGCCCTATATTGACCTCCCGCTGGTCTATGCGCAGATCCGTGAACACCTGATCCGAAACTACGACTACACGGAAGGCACGGCTCCCTGGGTCAATGAAACGCTCTTCAACCTCATCCTCGAAGAGTACGACTGCGACCTGAAGGCGGTAAATCACTATGCCTGGACCTATCAGGAGACTCTGATCCCGGCCATCGACGCCGGCCGGCCTGTACAGATGAGCATCGCAAATACAAAAGACTACGGCGACCACTCCATCTCCGTCCTCGGATACGAGTACTGGACGCAGATCAGCCCGGTCTGCCGGTTAAATCGCATCGAGTCCCTTTTCTTCCTGACCGTGGCAGACAACTGGGACACACAGGCCGTCTGTATGGACACTAACATTCAGGCCATCGTGGCCAATATCATCACATTCGAACAAAAAGAATAATTTTCGAAGAAATTCCCCCGAAAAACTGTTGACAAGCCCCGATGTTTGTAGTATTATGTTGGATGTTGACGACAACATGTTTGTTCAACAAGCTGGCGTGGCACAGTCGGTAGCGCGCAACATTGGTAGTGTTGAGGTCACGGGTTCGA
>ONPC01000075.1 GCA_900319565.1 uncultured Eubacteriales bacterium
GAAAAGAATACGGATACGAAAAAGAGAACGGAAGTGATCCCCAGGGGCGGGTCACTTCTCTACGCTAAAGTCTCCGGGGAACGGCGCCGGGGTCAAACGCGCAAAAACCGCGAAAACAAACGGGGTATAGCCGGGAGGTAAATAAGGTATGGCAAAAGACGGTACAGCCAGAGGCGGCCAGCGGGTGGGCCAGGGTAGAAAATCCAAAGCGCTCGCAGAAAAACTCGCTGCCGGGAACCCCGGACACAGGCCGATGATGGTGATGGATCTTCCGGAAGGGACGGAGCTGTCCGGTGAGGATATGCCGGAGCCGGGGGAATACCTGAAGGCCAAACAGAGGAATGGCGGGGAGTTGGAGGCAGAGAAAATCTATCGCGAAACCTGGCTGTGGCTCCGGGAGCGCGGCTGCGAAAAGCTCGTCAGCAAGCAGCTGCTCGAACAGTACGCGATGAGCGTTTCCAGATGGATCCAGTGTGAGGAAGCGATCTCTGAATTCGGGTTCCTCAGTAAGCATCCGACAACAGGTGCTGCCTGCGCGTCACCCTATGTGGCGATGAGTCAGCAGTTTATGAAGCAGGTCAATCAGATCTGGTACCAGATCTTCCAGATCGTGAAAGAGAACTGCTCTACAGAGTTCATGGGGAACACGCCGCAGGACGACGTGATGGAGAGGCTCCTTCGGAGCAGAAAGGGGATGTCATGACATGGTGAAAGAACAGTGGAAGGACATTCCGGGTTTTGAAGGGCATTATCAGGCATCTACTCTTGGTAATATCCGCAGCATAAAAAAGGAGCCTATCATTCTTAAAGGCGATTACCAGAAGAATGGATATCGTAGAGTATACTTGTGGGTTGGTGGCGAAAAAAAGAACTGTCTGGTACATCGACTTGTGGCGGAGACTTTTATTGAAAACCCAAATAGGTATTCAGATATAAATCATAAGGATGAAGACAAGTCCAACAATAGTGTGGAAAATCTTGAATGGTGCAGTCATGTTTATAACATGAATTACGGCAGTGTAAAAAAGAAAATATCAATGGCGGCTCAAGGGCGTATAACATCTGAAGAAACAAAGCAAAAGCTGAGTATAGATACGAGTCGCAGGCGATGGATAAACGATGGAACAGCTGAACGGTATGTGTATATCGATGAGCTGTTTTTATTTTTGTCTAAAGGATGGATAAGAGGAAGACTCAAGAAAGGAAGGAAAAGGGCATGATCGAAAAAGTGAATCCTGCACATGTCGATAAGATAGCGGATAGGATTGCCGGGGCGATTGTTGACCTGGCATACAAGGAAGAAAAGAATCCGCGGATCGCGGTGGAGATACTGATCGGCCACGGGATCTGCCATGTGATTGCAGAGACAACGGTACATGTTCCGGTTACTGAGATCGAAAAGGCAGTGCATCGGATCGCCGGTGAAGGAATTGCTCTGAACTACCACGAGGTAAAACAAGACTGTCACCTCGCTAAGAATCAGGAGGGGAAGATCCGCTGCGGGGATAACGGGATCTTCAAAGGCGTGCCGCTTACCCAGGAACAGAAACTCCTATCCCGGATCGCCAGAAAAATATATGAACGATATCCCTATGATGGTAAGTACATTCTTTGCCCGCATCGGATGATCATCTGCCAGAGCCATGCAAAAAGTGTAGATCTACACAAAATGTATCCGATGGCGGATGTGAATCCGCTCGGCGATTGGACCGGCGGTACAGATGTAGATACCGGCGCCACGAACAGAAAGCTCGGAAGCGACATGGCGGACAGCGTGACCGGTGGCGGGCTTCATGGAAAGGACCTGTCGAAGGCGGATGTGTCTGTAAACATCTATGCATTTCTTCAGGCACAGAGAACCGGGAAGCCGGTGGAGCTAAGCTGCGCGATCGGCGATGAAACCATCGACGGGATTCCCTACGAGGAGATCGTGGAAAAGGCCAGGGAGTACATAGAGAGCGTTGGTGGATTTGAAAAGTTCGCCGAGTGGGGCCTTTACTAAGGAGGGCGGCATGGTTACAAAGACAACATCACATATGGAAATGGTACCCATTGAAAAGCTGGTGCCATATATCAATAACGCGAGAACACACAGCCCGGAGCAGATTACAAAGCTTCGGGCTTCTTTACGGGAGTTTGGCTTTATCAATCCGGTGATCATTGATAAAGACTACGGCGTGATCGCTGGTCACGGCAGGCTGGCTGCAGCAAAAGAGGAGGGGCTTTCAGAAGTCCCCTGCGTACTCGCAGATCACCTGACGGAAGCGCAGAAAAAAGCATATATCCTGGCGGATAACCGCATGGCGATGGACGCCGGATGGGATGAGGAACTTCTGCGAATTGAGATTGAATCGCTGCAGGCGGAGGCGTTTGACATTGGGTTGACTGGCTTTGATGAAAAGGAGCTGGCAGACCTGTTTTCCGATGGAAACGGAAGTGAAGTAGAAGATGATGACTTCGATCTTTCGGAGGCACTGAAAAAAGCGTCATTTGTACAGCGCGGCGATATCTGGCAGGTAGGGAGACACCGGCTGATGTGCGGTGATGCGACAGATGGCGCGGACGTGACGTTCCTCATGGACGGCAAGAAGGCGAATCTCATATGCACGGATCCGCCATACGGAGTTTCCTTTAAGAGCTCAGACGGACTCACGATCGAAAATGACAGCATCAAGGGAGATGAATTCTATCAGTTTTTGTATAAGGCTTTCAAAAACATGGCGGACAACCTTGAGAAGGGCGGCGCTGCTTATGTGTTCCATGCAGATACCGAGGGGCTCAATTTTCGTAAGGCTTTTATTGATGCGGGCTTCCATTTGGCTGGTTGCTGCATCTGGGTGAAGAATTCTCTGGTTCTCGGCCGCAGCGACTATCAGTGGCAGCACGAACCGGTGCTGTATGGCTTTTTGAAAAACGGAAAACACAAGTGGTTTTCTGATCGAAAGCAGACCACTATCTGGAACTTTGACAAACCGAAAAGAAATAAGAACCATCCCACCAGTAAGCCGCTGGATCTTCTTGGGTATCCGATCTGCAACAGCACGCAGGAGAACGCGATCGTGCTCGACACATTCGGCGGAAGCGGCTCTACCATGATGGCCTGCGAGCAGACGAAGCGGATTTGCTACATGATGGAACTGGATGAGAAATACGCGTCGGTGATCCTTAGAAGGTATGTTGAGGATACGGGAGATAGCGAAGGGGTTTATGTGATCCGCGATGGGGAGAGAATCCCCTATAGCGACCTGGTCAAAGAGGTTGAAATGTAGAGTGCATTTCTCACAGTTTTTCCTTCGGATCGTTGGTGCATATATGTGTTGCTATTTCTTCCGGGTAGAGTGATTAATACACTACCCGGAGGGAATAGGCCCGCGGGTCACACATAAGGAGGTCGAAATGAAGATTGATTATAACGTTATGGGAGAGCGCCGTAAGGAGATGGTACAGGTGATCGGAAACGCGATCGATATCACACCGGTTTACATGAAGGTCCCGACTTGCGCTTACAAGATCGGAGACATTACGGTCAGCAAGACCGGCGAGCTGATCTGGGACGAGCACACGGATGTAGCTACGATCCAGAAGGTTGTGAAGGCACTCACGGATGCCGGCTTCGAAGGAAATGGCGACGAGGACTTGCAGCAGGAAACTGAAGAGAATACAGAGGAAGCTCCTGCTCAGGCAGACGAGCCAGAGGCGATCGGCATCACGGTGGAGATTCCCTTTGACAAGGTGAATGTCGGGAACCTGACGAAGCTCCTGGATGCCAAAGGGGACCTGATCAAGAAGGCGCTTGGCATCGACGACATCAGGATCGAAATGAAAGAGGA
>ONPC01000247.1 GCA_900319565.1 uncultured Eubacteriales bacterium
AATAAACTGCCTTGCCATGTGGTGAGAGATCTGCTGCCGATGCTGGCGGACGATCTGCTGTCGCCCCAGACCGAGCAGGACGTCAGAGCGCACCTGTCGGAATGCGAAGTGTGCAGCCTTATATATAAACAGATGACGGAACCGGAACCGGAGATCGAAGAAGACGCCGTAGAGGTGGATTATCTCAGGAAAGTGAAGCACAGCTGGAAGAAGATCCTGATCGGTGCCGCCGTGATTGTCGCGGTCGTCGCGGCAGGAGCGCTGATCAACGCGAAGATCCAGGCCGCGAAGGCGGATATCCGCTACGACGAGTCCTCGCGGACCATGGTGATCTACGGCAAGGACGATACGGACCTCAAGCTGCCGGATACGGTGAATCTGGCCAGAGAACTCGACGCGCAGTTCGACACGTTCCACGCCAGGGTCAATCTGCCGCTCCTGCGGACCGGCGAAGAAGACCTGGCAACGTATCTGCCCGCGTATCTCGGCCGCACGAACCAGAGCATCAAGTTCATCCGCAGCTACCTGAAGGAGAACTGCCCGGACATCGATCTGGCGGACCGCGCGGAGAAACTGGTGGAACTGTCCGTTCTGCCGGATAACGAATACACCTGGTCGGAAGTGGAGGACAGGATCGAACTGGATATCGGAGATTACTACTGGCACCGCGAAGAAATGTACGTGCTGGCTCTGCTGGGCGAAAAGGAGGTCCAGTGGAAACAGCTCGGCTACGCCTGGTATCTGGGCGTCTGCATCGACCCGTACAACGAGGTCACGGTGAACGGCCTGGGCCACCTGGAAAACGAACCGTATTACGAAGCGTTCCTGCGGGGCGGCGGAACGGAAGACCCGACCCCGGAAAACTATAAGCTCATGAACGATGCGGTCTCGTACCTCTGCCTGACGAAGGACATGAACTGGGCGGGCAGCACAGCATACGAAAGCATGCCGCTTTACGAGACAGCCCTCTACAGCGGTCCGAAGAAATCCGTCGATCCCGGCAACGGCATGAGCGTCATGATGGCGACTTCGTTCATCGCCTATCTTTCCGAACAGTACGGATTCGACACCGTCAGCGCGTTCTGTTTCGGCGACAGCACGTTCGAAGAAGCCTTCGGGACGGACTGGCAGAGCGCATACGACAGCTGGAACGCCTGGATCCTGGAGACTTACGGGGAATAGGGCTGCATACTGCAAAGGCCACAAACTGCAAAAAGTAATAAAAAGAAGCCTGAATCTTCAGGCTTCTTTTTCTTGGTGCGCCACGCGGGATTCGAACCCACAACCTACTGATTCGTAGTCAGGCACTCTATCCGTTGAGCTAGTGGCGCAAACACAAATAATATTATATGCATTGCGCTGCTGTTTGTAAAGCAGAAAATGATACGGCAGAGAAGAAGTTTTATAGGATAAGTGTGATATAATAAATTATTTATTAGAGGAGGTTTCGCCATGAAAAAGAAAGGCTGCCTGCTTTTAAGCATCCTGATGCTGTTCGGCCTCGCCGGCTGCACGGGTTCGGGCGATCTGCAGGACTTCCAGGGCAAGTGGTTCGACGTGAACGGAGACACCGTTCTGGAGCTGAACGGAAGCAAACTGACTGTCACGTCCGGAAGCTGGTCGGAGACCTATACGGTCCACTACGAGAAGGGCGACTATTACAGCTACATCAACAGCAACGATAAATTCGAGTTCGGCATCATGTCCAAGCTGGAGATCTGCGATGACGGCAGTCTTCGCGCCTACGAGCAGATCCTGGACGGCGAAGGGCACGATTACCACTTCGTACGCGAAGAGGCCCTGGCGGCGGAAAGGGAGATCGTCGACAAATCCAAGGATCTGCCCAAGACCATCGAATCCAACGAGATCGAAGAATTCTCGCTGTCGCTGAAGATCGACAGCATCTACTATGACCTCGACGAGGACTGGCCGCACGGCAACTTCTCCTGGGAAATGCGCCGCAACGACGACGGCACGTACCGCAACGACGTCGATATCATGGGCCCCTCCTATATCGCCGCAAGATACGAAGGCACGGAAGACGCCGAATACGCAGAAGGGGTTGCGAACCTCATTCAGGAACTGGGGATCCCGGCCCTGAATGGCTACTATAAATCGAACAACGTGCGCAAGCACAGCTACTACCTGTCCGTGAAATATGCGTCCGGCGAAAAGCTCGTGATCGGCGCCAGCGGCGACGCGGCAGACACCTGTCCGTTCGATATCAATGCGCTGATGTCCTAC
>ONPC01000076.1 GCA_900319565.1 uncultured Eubacteriales bacterium
CTGGATATCCACGACTGGGAGGACGATGCGGCAGACTTAGCGGACGCTCTTTGTGAGGCGCACTCCGAGCTGAAGGATGCCTCAGATCAGCTGGAGGATGCCCTCACAAAGGACCTGTCCTGGATGTCTTCCAAGACCGTTTCGTTTAATGGACAGGAATACGACGTCAGCGATTTCGTGGATGCATTGCCCGCGCGAAACGGAGGCTTCCTGCTGGAACTGGACGACACCTACGACGAAGTCAGCAAATTCAAAACGAAGCTGGGGCAGCCCATCATGGTCTCCGGCCCCGAGTACGCGAAAACCGATCCGGAGCTGTGGGCATACATTCAGACCTATGTGCAAGCGGTAGAGGACGCGGTCACGTCGCCCAATTTCACGACCGAATACGAGGGGCGGATCGTCTCCTATCAGGATCTGGTCAATGTAGACTCCTTCGTCGATTTCTTCCTGCTCACGGAGGTCTTCGCAAACCTCGATTCGATGTTCAAGAGCACCTTTATGTATAAGGATTTGGACGGCCTGCTGACCATGGGACCCATCTGGGACTTCGATCTGTGCGCCGGCGGCAGCATGGTCATCGAATTTCAGCCGTACTACGAGCGCTGGCAGACCACCTACCGCTCGCTCTCGCGGGCGCAGGGAAAGCAGTGGTACCGCTACCTGATCCGCGATCCCGAGTTCGTACAGCGCGTTTACGACCGCTACCACGAACTGCGCGACACCGTGTTTGCCGACCTGCTGGCACAGGGCGGCCTCGTGGATCGCATGGAAGCTCTCCTGACCGAAAGCGGCACGGCAAACTTAAGCATGTGGAACTCTTCCGGCTTCGGTGGCTTCGGCGGCTTCGGCGGCTTCGGTGGCTGGGGACAGAACCCCCGCGGCGGACAGTCCCAAACCCAGAAGGCGGCCACGCCCGAAGAATACAAAGCGAAGGTCGACGAACTGCGCTCCTGGCTCACGAAGCGGTTTTCCTGGCTCGATGCACAGATGCAGGACATGGATACCCTGACAGAGAGTCTGACGCATTGACCGTTTTAAGGTTATCTGAAGCCTGCTTTCATGACCCAACGCTATGCAAATCTCGCCTCGTATGGTAAAATAGACACAGTACATCGATTCCGTTCTCCGGGCGATGCATGAAAGGAGCGCGACCTTCCGTCGCTGAATATACTTATGGGATTTAATTTCAGAAAAACGATCAAACTCTGTAAAGGCGTCAGCCTGAACTTAAGCAAAAACGGCGTGGGTTTAAGCGCCGGCGTGAAAGGAGCCCGCGTTTCCATGAGCCCGACCGGACGCAAGACTGCGACCTTCAGCATCCCGGGAACCGGCATCTCCTACTCGCAGAACTTAGGCGGCAGCAAGACCGGCAGCCGCAAAGCGAGCGATAAGGCCTCGAAAGTGAGCGCAAAGGAGCTCGAGGAGGCAAAGAAAGCCGTTGCCGAATACGAATCCTATATCCAGACCCTGCGCGGTTTTCACAAAGAGTGTGATCCGCCCATGGACTGGATCGCCTCCTACAACACTCCAGCGCCGGCTGCCGGCACACCGGAGTATGAGCAGTGGCTGACCATCCATAATTTCTCCGAGCAGGTCGTAAAAGGACAGGAGGACGCCTATCTGGCCGTCATTGAAGCTACGCAACCCTTTGCCGATCTGAGCATGTTCGGCAGCGATTTTGAATTCGCCACCGACGAACCCTCTCGGGTCGAGGTCGAATTTACCGTGAAATTCCACGACGTACTGCCCGAAGAGGCGATCGTGTTCGCGAAAAACCAGACCGCCACGACGAAGGCTCTGACGAAAACGGAGTACTTCGACATCATGCAGGACTATGTCTGCAGCTGCTCCATCCGCGTGGCACGTGAGGTCTTCGCCGCCCTTCCGGTCGATACCGTGATCATCCATGCAACCGACCTGATGTTAAACACCGCCACGGGCAATGATGAAGAATTCACCATTCTCTCCGTCATGTTCGAACGCGACGGCTTCCAGAACATCAACTTCGAACGCATTGACCCGTCCGATTTCGTCTGTGCCTTCGAGCACAACATGAAATTCAACAAAACCGCCGGTTTTACCCCCGTGGCACAACTGTGACACCGGGGACGGTTCTTTTAGGGCGTGACACCGGGGACGGTTCTTTTTGTCACATTTAGACTGTGAACTGCTAAGGCTCGAACTTCTGTATGATGCCCGTTCGTTCCCGGTCAGTCGCTTCACTATAAATAACAATGCCGCGATCATCGCAGACGGATGATCGCGGTATTTTTTTGAAAAACCTCTTGACAAGTTCTGTTTATTCGAATAAACTAAGCTTGTAGTTTACTCGAATAAACAGGATGAAAGGAGCCCATTATGAAAGAGTTTGACCTAGGCGCCGTACAAGAACGTTTTGCCGATATCGTATGGATACACGAACCGATCGCCTCCGGAGATTTGGCTAAGATCTGTGAAAAAGAACTGAACTGGAAACGTCCTACTACCTATACTGTACTTCGAAAGTTATGTGAAAAGGGCGTTTTGGAAAACCGCAATGGCATCGTTATATCGCTCGTTTCCCGTGATGACTTCTATTCGGAAAAGAGCGAGCGAATCGTTGAGGACTCCTATCGAGGGTCATTGCCCGCCTTCATAGCCGCATTTGTCTCCCGAAAAAAACTGTCCAGCCAGGATGTGGAAGAAATCCAAGCGATGATAGATTCCTTCAAAAAGGAGGGATGAAAGTGAATGCGTTCTTTATAAAACTAATCAATATGAGTATTACCGGTGCATGGATGATCCTTGCTGTGATACTTCTACGGCTCCTTCTGAAGAAAGCTCCTAAATGGTTGACCTGCGCTCTTTGGGCCCTGGTTGCGGTTCGCCTGATCTTCCCGTTCTCAATTCAGAGTCTTTTCAGCTTGATCCCCAGCAGAGAGACGATTCCCTCGGGAGTGGTTCATTATTCAGTTCCGACGATCAACTCCGGCGTTCAGCCCTTGGATCATGCTTTTGACGCGTTCGTGCAAGAAGTATATAAAGCGCACTCTGTCGAATGGGGCAATCCTCTGTCAGAATGGCTTCCGATCGCGGAGATCATTTGGATCTCCGGTTGCCTCCTTTTGCTGATCTATGCGCTGATCAGCTGGATCCGCATTAAGGTCCTCGTCTCGGCCTCTGTGCCGATCCGTGATCACATTCGTGCCTGCGACGAGATCTGCTCACCTTTTATTCTCGGATTGTTCCGCCCTGTGATCTACGTCCCTTCCTCTCTATCCGAACGTGATCTCGACCTCGCGCTCCTCCACGAAAAAGCGCATTTGCAACGTCGTGACCACTGGTGGAAACCTCTGGGGTTCCTGCTGTTAATGATCCATTGGTTCAATCCCCTTTGCTGGGTCGCGTTTATTCTCCTTTGCAGGGATATCGAAATGGCCTGCGACGAAAAGGTCATTCGGAAAATGAAACGCGAGGACGTAGCCTCTTATTCGCAAGCCTTACTTGATTGCAGTGTATCCCGAAAATGGATCTCTGCCTGTCCTCTAGCTTTCGGCGAAAACGGTGTAAAAAAACGAATCCGCGGAATACTGAATTATAAAAAACCGACCTTCTGGATCCTGTCTCTGTCTCTCGTCGCCTGCTTGATTTTTACGGGCTGCCTGATGACAGACCCGAAGGCTCCCAACAGACAGTTATCCGCTAAACTTCGCACTTCTATGGATCAGGCCGTTCGCAAACATAATTACAATTATTACAATGATGGCTTTTTCCCCACTGCAGCTTATGATGTATTCGGAGTAGAGCGATCCAACGATACGACCTGTGTCTACACCTGGCTCTTATATGAAGAATACAGTTTTAATGGCACGGACGTTCAAGAAGAACACGGCGGTTCATTTCCCGTAGCTATCACCTTCCATACACCCTCAGACGACAGCGACCTCTCGACCTATGAGGTCATTGATTACTGGGAACCTGAAGACGGAAGTACTAGTGACCGCAGTATCATGGAGCGATTCCCCAAAAAGTACTGGAATGGGGCCTTAGCTTTTCGAGATGTAAGCGACCTGCACGAACTGTGTTTAGCGACCGCAAGAGAACACTTCTCCGCTTCTCAAAATACGGAGAATTCCAATTCTGACTTGAAAGCATGGGTCTCCGAACAGTACGGTTCAACTTATCAATATTTTCTTGATAGCGCGCTTTCATCTAAAGGTCCTCCGATCATCTATATATGGCAGTCTTCCTCAAGAGAATATATATGTTCCATTTACAGGGATATGAATTCGTCGTTTCATCCGTTGGATCCTGAAAAAACGAACCCGTCCGATATAGGCCTGTACATCAGTGTAGATGAAGCCAAAAATATCCTTTCGGAGGCTCACCTCACGGAAAAGGATGTCGTAATCTGTCCGTTGTTATACCGCTATGAAGACGTCAATGATGAAGAATATACTCTTTACTCGGAACATGTGCATGATCTGCTTTTCGGACATCCCGACAATTACTCTGATCGTCCTCCTTACAATTAATCACATCATAAAAACGAGCCGGATCCTTCTGGATCCCGGCTCGTTTTACATATCTTTCTCTCGTTTTTTCTGCCATCCTATCCCCGGATCTGCGCCACAGGCACGTACTTCTTTACGA
>ONPC01000077.1 GCA_900319565.1 uncultured Eubacteriales bacterium
ATAGACCGGATAGGTTACGTAAAAATCCGGATAACGGAGTTGCTCGCTATTGAATATACCCGCTACAACGGCATTTATATCCGTATTCATTCTTCCGGTAATATGCATTTCATCGCCGATATTGAGCCGTTTTTTCTCTGCTAATTCTGTGCTCAGCCAGATTTTGTAAGACGAGTTATCCGATTCTGTCCACGTAGTTCCCTCAATTACAGCATCATTCATCAAAGATATTGATGCGTTGGGCCTATCATTCAAATAGTTCCCGGTGCGTCCGGAAAGGTCTTCGTTTCCGATCATTTGACCGTTCAACTTCGGAAACACAATGATCTCCACCGGCAAAGACTCTAAAAACGGCAGATAACCTTCCGGAATCCTGTTAAGTGTAATATAATTGACCGGTGAACGAGAAAAGTTTTTGTCGATCACAGACGGAATCCTCTGCGTGATCATCAGAATCGATATCAAAGTTGAAAAAAACACCGAGGCACTCACTAGAAAAACAATGAAAAAATGCCACTGTGTACGAAGTTCGGCACCGGCTATCCTGCAACATCCCCTAAAGAGTTTCATCCGATATGATTCCTCCGTCTGATAAGCGTATTCTGCGTTTTGCCCGTTTCGCATCTTCTTCATTATGTGTGACCATGAGAATACTCTTTCCTTCCTGATATAAGCGATCGAATATGTTCATGATCGCGGCAGAGTTTTCCGAATCAAGGTTTCCGCACGGCTCATCAGCCAGTATAAACTCCGGCTCATTGACTAAAGCTCTAGCTATGCAGACCCTTTGTTTTTCACCGCCAGAAAGCGTGTCCGCCCGTTGTTTTGCCTTATGCGCAAGCCCCACGACTTCCAACGCTTTTAAAACCCGCTGTTTTCTTTCTCTCCGGCCGACCCCTCCGATCAAAAGCGGCATCTCTACATTTTTATACGCCGTATAGGCAGGTTCTAAATAAAACGCCTGAAAAACATAACCTATTTTTTTATTCCGAAGATCCGCTCTTTTGTTCTCCGATAGTTCCTTCGTATTCTGTTCATCGATCAATATTTCCCCGGAAGTAGGCACATCGATCAGACCGATCATATTCAAAAGCGTAGATTTTCCGCTGCCGGACTTTCCGACTACCGCCACATACTCTCCTGCATTCATTGAAAAAAACACATGTGACAACGCCTTCTGTCTCTGTGTCTTGGAAGCGTATTCCTTTGTAATATCCCGACATTCAATGATCTTCATAACCGGACTCCATCCTTACATTCTGTTTTCTTTCACTGGTCATCCACCCGTCCGTATCGGGTACGGAAACGGATTTCGCCTGTCGCGTAATCCTCCTCATAAATCCCAAAGCAGCCTTCTTTTGGGCAAAAATCGATCCATAGTTCCATCTCTCTACCGTTTAGAAACACGATCTTAACCGGAAATTCATAGTATATCCACGGGATGCTTTGTTCAGAAAGCTCTTGTACTTGATCATGTGGAACGATAAATCGCTCATATCCGACATGATCAAAGTTCGCCTTCAATTCAGCGATATAATCTTCCGTGCTGATATCTGATCCGGTTTTTTTTCTGTATCCGGATGCATATAACGAGCCGAATATATCGATATATTCTTCCCATGCAAATCTATCGAAAACAATCCCCTTCCGGGTGACTACGAGACATTCTTCCGTTCCTTTGATCGATACCCCCGTATAGGTTCCGTTTGGAATCAACTGTTTTCTGTCGCATGCCGAAAGAAATACCGTAACCATTATAAGCATCACAATAAATATGCACTCAACTATCTTACGCTTCATACATTTCCTACTTCTATTTCATTTCAAACCAACAAAACTCATCATCTTCATGGCTTACCGAGAAACCGCTGTCCAGGATCATGTGGTACGACGCAGTATTCTCATGGTAACACCGCGCCTTGCAGCTTAGCCCGAGTTCCTGCGAGGCATAGCGCGCCATCGCGCTGAATGCAGCTACGCCGTAACCGCGGCCGTGATATGCGGGCAACAGTCGACAGCCGATCTCTACACAGCCCCGGGAGGTGAACTGCCAGAGGATGCCTTCGCCGATCATTTCTCCGTCTTCGGTCTTGCGGATCGCGAAATTCACGGAGTCACCGCAGTCGTTGTCATGCAGGATCGAATGGTAGAAAATACCTTCACAGACCGGACCGGTGAGCGACGCATCCTCGCGGTAATCATAGCCCCAGTAGCGGTTGTTTTCCACGTCGGTGTTGATCGCAAAGCATGCGGGGATATCCTCCGGGCGGATCCGGGTCAGGACGACCGGGCCGGCCTGTAGAACCAGATCCTGCGGCACACGTGCCGCCGGGGTATTCACATGGACCAGGTATTTGTGGACCATGTCGAACGGGTGATACTGCTGCTTCGACGTACGAAGCCCCGGATCGCCCGAATCATCCTCTCGATTGATCGTTGTACATTTTTCCGGGAAAAGCTCGTCTACGAGCCTTACAAGGCCATTGTACATGGTCGGGTAAGCTCCTTCGTATTCTAGGAGCGCCTTTTCCACGTGGATCACGAGCATATCGCCGACAATCTCTGCGATACTGAACGCTGCGATCGCGTCACCAACCTCCAGGCAGGCCGTGATCATCTGAAAGCATTCGCTTAAAGCGAGCAAATTTTTAGCTGATTCCAGTTCCATCCGTTCCAGCAGGTTCGCATCCGCGTGCTCCGCCTCATAGCGTGTGAGCATCGCGTCGAGTTTCGGTTGATCCTCCGGTTTAAGCAACCGGATCTTCGGTTCACCATACAGTTTTCGGAACTTGTTGATATGGTTGCGCTGCCCGCTGTATTTCTTTCCGGCAAATGTCTTCGTCTCGTCAAAGGAATAGAGATAGTCGCTCCAGCGACGGTCATAGGAGCCCATGGCGTTGTCAAATCGCGAATCTTCGCGAAGTACCAAAAGTCTCTGCTCCGATACCGGGTAGAAACGAAGCGGCAGATTCTCCTCCTGCACATATTGCAGGAGCTCATCGATCATACCGTCCGGATCCTTACCGACCGGATAGGTAAAAGCCGGCTGGTCTCCTACATTCTGCCGGATCACAAAGGTATCGTTCCATACACAAAATTGCATATCTGTCCCGGCATTCCAGAGGATCAGGCTTCCGGCCGAAAGATCGCTCGCCGGAAATGCTTTCCCGCACTTCAGAAAGCAGCGGTACGCATGGAGTTTCTCCAAAGAATATGGCTCAAATATAAGCATCGTGTAAACCTCCCTTTTTTCGGCCCATGCGCCCGCGGTCACCCCAAATACCAGCGCGGCGCCTTTAGCCTTGCCCCCCTATCGCAACGACATAACATAGATCTGGCACGGGTTCAGTTCATCCCATAACGTCGGGATCACTTCGAACTCTTTAAAGCCAAGCGCTCTGTAAAACAGATTTGTCCTGTCATAATCGTCATACAGTCCCATTTGAACCGTCTTCACCTGCATGAAGGAATAGCCCCCGTCTACGGCCACCTCCTTCGCCTTTTGAAACATGGCCTTACCGATTCCTGTTCTGTGATGGTCCATGAGTACACCCATCACGTGAACCTCCATGGTATCCTGCCCTGTTTCTTTCAGGCATAAAAAGCCCACCGGTTTTCCTTCGTCAAAGGCTCCGATCAAAGGAAGGCCGGCGCTCTCATTTATATAGTTTTCGCGCGTCTCGCTGACCCCGAACCAATCGGGCAATGCTTCCAAAACCAGACGCGTGATCTGTTGTTTTTTATTTCCATCGTCTACTACTCTGATATCCATAGTTTCCTTTCCCCGGCTCTCAACTGTTATCGTCGGTCCGGCAGTCACCCGATCGCAAATTCTGCCGTTAACAGTCGACATTCATTCGCGCAAAAAACATCCTCCAACCTATTAAAAATGTAGCATTTTCGGTACTATATGTCAACCGGATAATCGGTTTCTAAAGGTGTTCGCCGCCCTGAAAATACTTTTGGTAAACTCATCATTTTTCTGGAAAGATAATCTTCTTTCAACTGCGCGAAAAACGGGAAACCTCTTTGCGTAAGGTTTCCCGGTGCGGTCAGAAAGAATTATAAAAACGCAAATGCCCCGTTAAACTAGGGGAAAGTTAACGGAGCACTTGCATGTGTAAATAAGGAAGGGATGTATACAAAAAAAGTCAGTAAACGATTTCAGGTTGAAAAACCGGTGCCTCAGGCACATTACAGGCGTTTTTCGGGCCTGTACAGGAAGAAGAAAGGTACAAAAAAACTCCCCGGCATAGATTCCGCGGAGGCAAATGACACACCAAAATAAATCGATAGCAGCTGGCTGTCCGCTTCTCAACGGGCCCTATAGCTTTGCGTCCTTATCTTACGATAAGTTTGCCCCACATATCTTCTTCAATTTTCAACAAGTTGATTATAGCAGGCCTAAAACCTATTGTCAATAGGTTTTTTCAAAAAAGTTTAGATTTTTTTTATTTTTCTTCCGGAGCACGCCGGGAAGCGAATTCCTTCAGTTTCCGGTAGACATCGGCTACGTGTTCGATCCCGATGCAGGACACGTTCTTCGGAATGGAAAGCTGCTTTACAGCCACAGCCGGAAGCATGCAAAGCGAGAACCCCAGCTTCGCCGCCTCATTCAGGCGTTGCTGTGCCATGGATACCTGGCGGACCTCCCCCGTCAGTCCCACTTCACCGAATACCAAAAGGTTCTCCGGAATGACCAGATCCCTGTAACTCGAGATCAGGGCCGTAAGGATGCCCAGATCCAGCGACGGCTCTGCGATCCGCATACCGCCCGCAATATTGATATAGACATCATACTCATACATCGGAAGGTTCAGTTTTTTCTCCAGAACCGCGGTCAGAAGTTGAACACGATTCGGATCCGCTCCGGTCGTATTACGACGGGGCAGGTTTAAATTCGTTCTGGCTACGAGTGCCTGAATCTCCAGCAAGACCGGTCGCGTTCCTTCCATGGCGCAAGTTACGACCGACCCCGGTGCTTCCACCGGACGGCCCTTCAGCATATATTCGGAAGGATTTGCCACGGGAACCAGGCCCTGTTCCTGCATCTCAAACACACCGATCTCATTCGTTGAACCGAAACGGTTTTTCACCGCACGAAGCAGACGGTAAGCCACACTTCTCTCCCCTTCGAAATAAAGGACGGTATCCACCATGTGCTCGAGAACACGCGGGCCTGCAACCACGCCTTCCTTCGTCACATGACCCACCAAAAAGATCGGGATCCCGAGTCCTTTGCTGAGCATCAAAAAAACATTGGTTGCTTCACGCACCTGCGTAACACTGCCGGGCGAAGAAGGAACCTCTTCATGAAACATGGTCTGAATGGAGTCAATAATGACGATATCCGGGTTTTCCGAGCGAATGGTATCCTCGATCGGACGCAGGTTCGTTTCGCAGTACAAAAGCATGGTGTCGGAAAATGCTCCCATGCGGTCTGCGCGCATGCGGATCTGCTTGGCGCTCTCCTCGCCTGAGATGTAGAGAACACGTTTCCCGTCTGCCGCCAGGTTACGGCACATCTGAAGCAGGATCGTCGACTTTCCGATACCGGGATCGCCGCCGACTAAAACCAGAGATCCGGGCACGATGCCTCCTCCGAGAACACGGTCCAGCTCACTGATATGCGTGGAAATGCGGGCATGCTCCGCCGTGGAAACTTCATTGATCGCCACCGGTTTAGCGAGATCCAGGACCGGACGTGTAATACCGCCCTTCCCGACAGTCTTCGGCGCCTTCGGCTCCTCAACGAAACTGTTCCACTCTTTACATGCCGGACACTGTCCCAGCCATTTGCTGCTTTCATAACCGCATTCTTTACAGAAGAAAGCGACGTCCTTTGCCTTAGCCATCTGAACTCCTCACGTGGGTCTTAAGTAAAATCATGCGCGGACCATTCCAAACGAATGATCCGCTGCACGAAAAACCTACTCAATCATGTTTAACGATCTTCACTGCTACCGGTTTTCCGGACTCCAGTTCGATGTTGATCGCAAGCTTTCCTCCGAGATTGGTGCGAAGCAGGTCGACCTGCTTGTTATCCAGATAAACCTCGTAATCCGCCTCGTCCTCAAGCATCACGATGACCTGTGCGGCCTTCGGGCCTTCTACCGTAAAACTAACACCGTCTTTTGTGGTCGTGTAATCAAACACGGACGTACCCGGAACCGATTCATACGCAAACAAACCATTGCGCTCCAGCTTCGTGATCTCTTCGAAGGTCTTTACCTTGAAAACATCCCCACCGAAGGAAAAGCCGTCCAACTTTGCTTTCTGAGCCAGGGAGTAATCCCCGAAGCAAAGTTTTCCGTCTGCCTGCTGCTTGATCAATTCTTTAACGACTGCCATTTTGTTGCCTCCTGCATCTTATGCTTTTTTATTGAATGTTAATCCGTTTTCGTCTGCCGAAATGATGACTGTGTCACCCTTTTTGATATTGCCCTCGAGGATCTCTTCGGCGAGTTTGTCCTCCAAAGCGGTCTGTATGGTCCTGCGAAGCGGGCGAGCGCCGTACTTTTCGTCGTAGCCATGCTCCACCAGCCAGGACTTTGCTTTCGCATCGATATCGAGCGTGATGTTCATCTGCTCCTTCACGCGGTCGCAGATCTCGGTAAGCATTACCTCTGCGATCTCGATCATCTGCTCGCGTCCCAGCGAATGGAACACGATCTGCTCATCGATACGATTTAAGAACTCCGGTTTGAACATTTGCTTAACTTCGTCCATCACGCGGGTCTTCATGTATTCGTAGTCCGCCTTCGCGTCTGACGTCGCTCCGAAACCGAGTCGCTTCGGGGAAATGATATTTGCCGCGCCGCAGTTGGACGTCATGATCAGCACTGTATTGCGGAAATCCACCTTGCGTCCCTGCGAGTCAGTGATCCGTCCGTCATCCAGCACCTGAAGCAGAATGTTGAACACATCGGGGTGTGCTTTCTCGATTTCGTCGAAAAGGATCACGGAATACGGGTTCCGGCGAACCTTCTCCGAAAGCTGTCCGCCCTCTTCATAGCCTACATATCCGGGCGGCGAACCGACCAGTTTGCTGACGCTGTGTTTCTCCATGTATTCGGTCATATCGACGCGAATTAGAGCATTTTCCGTGCCGAAAATCGCTTCAGCAAGAGCTTTCGAAAGCTCTGTCTTACCGACACCGGTCGGACCCAAAAACAGGAAGGAACCGGTCGGGCGCTTCGGGTTCTTCAGCCCGACACGTCCGCGACGGATCGCGCGTGCCACAGCCGAAACCGCTTCGTCCTGGCCAATGACTCTCTTATGCAGGATCTCTTCGAGTTTTTTCAGGCGTTGTGTTTCGCCTTCCTCGAGAGTGCGGACAGGGATCTTAGTCCAGCCGGAGACCACATCGGCGATCTCTTCCGCGCCGACGGTCAGCTCGCGGCTTTCCTTCTGTTGCTCCCACTTCTTCAGGAGCTGGTCGATCTTCTCCTGCTTCTTCTGCTGTTTTTTATGGATCTCACCGGCTTTTTCGTAGTTTTCGGTTTTGATATAGTCTTCTTTTGTCTTATTGAGTTTCTCCATCTCCTCTTCGAGTTTCTTCACCTCTTCCGGTGGATTAAACGCCGAAAGGCGAAGTTTCGAAGCAGCCTCATCCATGAGGTCGATCGCCTTATCCGGGAGGAAACGGTCGTTGATGTAACGAATGGAAAGCCGGACAGCTGCACGCAGTGCATCGTCCGTGATGGTCACCTTGTGGTGTTCCTCATACGCGGGGCGCAGACCCTGCAGGATAGCAAAACTCTCCTCTTCGTTGGGTTCGTCCACCATGACCGGCTGGAAACGCCGTTCCAGCGCCGCATCCTTCTCGATATGTTTGCGATACTCATCGATGGTGGTCGCGCCGATGATCTGGATCTCACCACGCGCCAGACTCGGCTTCAGGATATTGGAAGCATCGAGCGCGCCCTCCGCGCCGCCGGCACCGATGATCGTGTGGATCTCGTCGATAAACAAAAGGACGTTTTTATCCTGACGGACTTCGTCGATCAGGTTCTTGATGCGCTCTTCGAACTCACCGCGGTATTTGGAACCCGCGACCATGCCGGACAGATCCAGCATGACCAGGCGTTTATCAGCGATGCTGTCCGGAACGTTTCCGTCGGCGATGCGCTGTGCCAGGCCTTCGATGACCGCCGTTTTTCCGACGCCGGGTTCACCGATCAGACAGGGATTGTTTTTCGTTCTGCGGCTCAGGATCTGGATAATGCGTCCGATCTCGGTCTCGCGGCCGATCACCGGATCGATCTCGTTTTTCGCGGCGAGTGCGGTCAGATCCCGGGAATATTTATTAAGCGTCGGCGTCTTTCCTTTCGACGCGCGCATGTGGTCGATCTCTTCGCGGACCTCACTGCGGTCCGCCCCCATAGCCTGGTAGATGTCGACGTACATCCGGCGAATGTCCACCTTCAGTGTATTTAAGATCTTGCGGGCCGCACAGTCATTTTCCCGAAGGATCGCGATCAGGATGTGCTCGGTTCCGACGAGCTGGCTCTGCATGCGCATGGACTCTTTTGCAGCCTGCTCCAGGATCAGACGGGCCCGCGGCGTATAACCGCCTGCGTCCGCGATCATGGACGTACCGACCGGGGAGATGACCTCTTCGATCAAATGTCCGACTTTCTCTGCCGTTACGGCATATTTCCCCAGGATCTCCGCCGCGATCGTATCGCCCTCACGTAAGATGCCCAGAAGAAAATGCTCGGATCCTATATAGCTGTGACCGAACTCCTGCGCAGCCTTCTGTGCCTCTTCCAGCACGACCTGCGCTTTTCTGGTATATCGTTCAAACACGTTTCATTTCCTCTCTTTCAAGCCTTCCGTCACCCAAGGATCTCGGGCAATGCAGAGCGCAGATATTCCGCGCGCAGCACGTTCAGCTCGTTTTCATCAAGTTCCTTCTGATAGTGCACCCGAAGATTATCCGGTGAAACCATCAGCATCATTTTATAAAGACTTAGGGGCTTAGCAAAATTGACCTTTCCGGCGGAAGCCGCAATGCGGATGCGTGACAGGTTCAAAAGCGCCTCATCGTAACGCATGTAGCGCGCATATTTCAAAATGCCGTAAGAACGATAGACTTCGTCGTCGTTCTGCAGGCTGAAACGCTGGGCGCGAATGTTTCGCACACGTCGTTCGGAGCCGGCCAGCTGCATGCCGACTTTCGTTAAGACCGACATGATCTCGGACTCGCTCTGTCCTAAAGTCTTCTGGTTGTATATGACATAGAGTCCGCTCGGATTTTTATCCTCATAGACGAAGGCATCGCGAATGGCCACGCCATAGCGTCCCAGTTCCGATGTGATGGTGCGGAACCGCTGGCTCGACGCCAGCAGCGGCAGGTGCAGCACCAGGTATGCGCGCATGCCCGTTCCCACATTCGTCGGAAACGCAGTCATATAACCGTATTTATCATCAAAAGCATAGTTGTAAGTTTCATTGATCGCGTCGTCCAGGCGATCCGCCTTCGCGTACGCCTCACGCAGATGCAGACCGCTCTCGCTGACCTGCAGGCGCAGATGATCGTCACAGTTAAACAGGACGCTGTAGCTCTCATCCTCCGATACCGTCAGGGCAATGTCCTCGGTCTCGCGCAGCGATGTCTTCGTCAAAACGCTCCGCTCGAGTAGCGCGTTTTTCTGCACGTCATCCATCTCCGACAGGTGCAGGCAGTGGTTTTCCACGCCGCCGGCCGAAAGGATCCCGGACACATGGTTCATCAGTTCGCTGCCGAGTTTCTTACGCTGATCGGCCGGCAGCTTCTCGGGAAACATCTTCCCCTGTATATTTCTGCGCAGGCGAATGCGGCTTCCGACGATCACATCCTGCTCCGCGCCGATACCCTCATACCATTTTTCCATGGTTATTTCTCCCCGCGTAAAGCTTTGATCTCATCCCTGCATACGACTGCCTGCTCGTAGTCTTCCGCGGCCAATGCTTCCTGAAGGCGGACGCGAAGTCGTGCGATCTTCTCCTCCGCTGTCAGTTCTTCGGTCTTATCCGCAGACTGCGCCTTCTTACCCTGCAGTTTCGGATGCTTTCCTGTGTGAACATCACTGCCCTGCAATTTATGGATATTCGCGTCGATCAGCGGGCCGAAGATGTGATAGCAATCTTCGCATCCGAAGCGACTGCAATCCACGAACTCGCGATAGGAAGTCTTACAGGTCGGGCAGAAGATCCCGGCATATTCGTCTTCCTCTTCCGTGTCGTTCTCTGCGACCATACCGAGGATCCCTGAAAGAAGCTGACCGAAAGGAAGCTCTCCCTCCGACGGCAACAGGTCCATCTCGGCAGCGCACTGACTGCAGTAATAGTGTTCGGTTCTTTTATTTCCATCCACCTCGGTGACCACAACGGTCGCCTCGCGGGACTTGCATTTCTCACATTTCATATGTTTAACTCCTGAAGTGATCGGGGCGAAACTGCCCCACTTACAGTATACCTTATTTCGGATTAATATTCAATGGATTAAGATATGAAAAAAGTATGAAAAGGGACGGAACGACCACGAGGATCATTCCGTCCGATCTATGCTTTTCTCCGTTCGTTACAAAACCACTTAAAACTCGATGAACTCGAAATCGTCATCGTTCGCTTCGTCATTACCGGAACGCTTTTTTGCGGTCTCATCCGATGCGTTAGCGTCCGTATCGATGAGTCCCTTTTTATCGGTCACCGCATTCAGTTTCAGGCCGGCTGCTTTTGCTTTTTCAGCCGCAGCGTCAGCTGCCTGTTTCGCAGCTGCTGCCTTCTGTGCAGCTTCCTTTGCTTTCGCTTCCTTCTCGGCTACTTCCTTAGCCGCAGCTTCTTTCGCTGCCGCAGCTTTCTGTGCAGCTTCCTTCGCTTTCGCTTCCTTTTCAGCCTGACGTGCTGCATAGGCCGCTGCTACCGTCTTCTTAATGGACTCGTCGACCGTCTGTGAAGGCAGCTTGTCGTCATCTTCCTGAGAACCGGAAACTTTTTCGGAAGAAGCCTCACTCTCAAAAAGGGAAAATGAAGGTTGCTTCGGAAGAACGACTCCCTCCTGAGGCTTCTCTTCCGACTTGGAGTCATCACCGTCGCCGCCGTTGTCATCATCTCCGCCGTTATTATCGTCGCCGCCGTCGTCATCGCCGTCGTCGTCATCGTCATCATCGCTGAAATCATAGCGGCTGTACAGGGAACGAAGCTTCCATGCCAGGATAATGGCCAAGATCAAAACGATAAACAGCACTGCCAAAACGATGATAAAATAAATGCTCAGTGTGGAATGCTTATCCTTAACGTTCTTATAATCCAGCGCATATTCACGGTTCTTCTCCTGAAGTGTCTTTACATCGTTCTCCAGTTTCTGAATCTGCTCGGCTGCATTGGGATCTGCTTCCTGTGCAGGAGCGGAAGGATCTTCCGTAGGCTGCTCCTCGGGAGTCTGCGCAGACACATCCTTGAAATAGCGAACGAAGGTTCCCTTATTGGTGTCAAAACGATACCAGCCGACCGTTCCCTCTTCTTCCATTGCATATACAAGATATACACCGTCATGAACGTCGCCGGATAAAGACCATGCATCGATCATCGGTCCGTTTTCATTGACATGCAGAGTAACCTTTTTCAGGCCCTCGGTAACATCCGAAGCGCCGGTATTCAGCAGAACATAAACGCCGCCGGTCGGATTTACCGGATAGTACGGATAGAAAGTATCATTGTCTTTATTATATACGTAAAAGTCGCCGGTCTGTCCATCCTTTGATGTCAGGTAGTACAGGACCATGTCCTTCTTAGACTTTGCAACCAGTACGTCGTTATCCTTATAGGATACCGTGGAGCGGGTAAAACCTACAGGCATGATCGACTCGGTCCAATCCGATGCGATCAGCATCGCGCCGGTATCACCATAAATATTGGTGACCTCTATGCCTTCGGCGGGCACGACAGGATCCGTCTCTTCTTCACCGGTCGTGGCCTCTTCGGTGCCTTCCTCAGTAGGTTCCTCGGTAGGTTCTTCCGTGGGAGCCTGTGTAGGTGCCTGCGTCGGTGCCTCGGTCGGCGGTGTTACGACCGGATCGCCGCCCTTCGACTTACGAACGACCTCCAGCGTATAATCCTTCGACGTTCCGTCCGGTGCGGTTACACGGATAGTGACCGTATTGTTTCCGACTTTCAGGTTTGCATTGCCCATAATGACCAGCTGCGCATTCGGATCTTCCGTCGTAGCACCGACATTCAGTAACTTTACGCTGTAATCCAGATCGGTCACGGTATAGGAAGTGCGCGTCGGAAGGAACGCTTCGTTGATCTCGCCGGGCGCTACCGCCAGGGAACTCAGGTTCGTATTTCCGGCTGCCGGAGGATTTGCAGGAGTTTCCGCAGGTGTCTCGGCAGGGGTCTCCGCAGGAGTTTCTGCCGGGGTCTCCGCGGGAGTTTCCGCAGGTGTCTCGGTCGGTTCCTCCGTAGGTTCTTCCGTAGGAGGTTCCGTCGGTTTTTCAACGACTTTAATATTTACACTCGGTACCGGAAGCATGGCAAAATTATGGCCTTCGTACGGCTGCGTATATCCGAAACCATAGTCCGTGTCATAAGGATCTGCCAGGTTTGCGTGGATCTCCGCATCACCGGCTTTGATCGCGGTAAACGAAAATGTCTTTGTGTACGAAGTGATCTCTGTTTCCGGATCCTCGCTGATCACCTGCGAACCGCTCGTGTTATCACCGTTCATGGCAACACACTCGCCAGTAAAAGCGACCGCATAATCGACCGTAGTAACGGCCGGAACGCCCGGATTCAGTGCAACGTTCAAAGTTACGGTAAATGTATCACCTACGGTAACTTCTGTCGAACTGGCCTGTAGGGATGCCGCCCCGTCATCTGCAAAAACCTTCGTGGAAGGCACCAGACAACAAGTCAGGATCATTACAAATACGATCAAACCGGCTAGTTTCTTTTTCATCTCATTTGCTCCATTCCGTTCGCCGAATGCGAACATATAGTTTCTTTTTTATTTCCTTTTCGTTAATTCTCGGTCGTGGTCTCCGAGGCAGGTTCGGTTTTCCCAAACGTCGGGGCCGGGGTTGTCTCCGGTATCTCACGGAATACGCGGACCTCATACGTGAGCACCGTACCGTTTCCGGCGGTCACACGAATGGAAAACACATTCTCACCGTATTCCAGTTCCTTTTTACCGCTGCCTTCGACCACGGCATTTTTCTGCCCCCGTCCGAAGGACGAAGGATTATCGACCAGGTTTGCGATGGCCTGTGCGTCGAGGGAAATGCTTTTAACATTTTCCGCAACGCGAATGTCATACTTAAATATGTTTCGATCGAATGCGGGTTCCAGTATCGGAAGCGTCGGCTCCGGTTCCGTCTCCGTTTCATTCTCTTCGTTCTCCGTATCCGGCGTCGATCCTGTCTCCTCTGCGGAAACATCGCTCTCGGACGCTTCGGAAGCAGGTTCTGTCTCCTCCTGCGTCGTCGCTTCTATCGTCTCGACCGCAGCGACCGCAAGTCTCTGCAGATACGGGTTCGGATTTCCATCCTTCACGGGTTTCGCCGCAGGCTCATCCGGCATATCGTCATAGACCGGTATATAGAAAATATACCCGTTATCCATGCATTCCAATTCCCTGTATGCCTTTGCTGTACGGACCGCTTCGTTTCGGGCCGCCAGCAGGTTCTGCATGTATTGGTGTCGATAGAGCGTGTACACCCCGTTCTTAATGACATTGAATTTCTGAAGATATAATGTGAACTGTCCGGCAGAGATATATTTCTCGACGATTCGGGACGCTCCGCCACGGATCGCTGCCGCCGGGCTGTTCCATCCGTTTTCCTTCGCATAGGTCAGGCCGTTTTCAACGATCTCCTGCGCAGTTACACCGGACGCTCCGAAATTGAAGTAATTATAATACCCTTCGAAGCCTTCATATGTACCGCTGATCAGAGAACTCATTCCGGCAGTTCCCTGTTCCTGACGCAGGCGAACCGCCAGCATGTACGGGCTGATTCCGTACTCTTCGGAGATCTCAAGGATACACTCTGCGTAGGTCTGACCGTCCGCGCCATACAGACCGAATGCCTTCGGCGTCTTTTTTTCGACATCATTGACCTTGCGCTGTGTCACGGGATAGTAGCCATACGCCGCACGCTTCACGAAGAGTCGGTCGCGATTATCGATGTCGCCGTCCATGTCCGGATCCGCTGCGGTCAGATAAGCTCCTTCCAATGCATAATAGCCTTTATAGTGCCGCTTGAAGAACAGGTAGTCACGTTTCGTCATGGTCCCGTCACCGTCTGTATCTCCGTAGACCACACAGGTGTAGGTCACATGCGTCGGTTCAACATAGTCCTCCGGGAGCGACTCGGCGCCCCACAAAAGGTCCCCGTCCGATACCGTGACCAGATCACCGGTGCCGATCAGCGCGCCGGCCTCTTTTTCACTGCGATCTGCATTCCAGACGCAAATGGTTTTCCCGGGTTCACATACCAGATATTTCAGTAGATCCTCTTTCTTCGTATCCGGTTCGATCCCCGTGACCAAACCATCATGAATATACAGCGTTGGCTTCACGACATAGGTCTGCGCCATGAAGCTTCCGGAGAGAATCCGTTCTACCCCTTCCAGGGTCTGGATCATCGGGTTCGATGCCAGATACTCGAACTGAAAGATCTCATCGGAATTCAGGAAATTCCGTGGGTCCATATAATAGGCGATCGCTTCACGCGAAGCCTGAACCCAGTTCGGTGAACTCATGATCACAAACGCATTCTGATCGTAGTCAAACGTGATATTGCCGCCGACTTCTTTTACTGCATGAAAGGAAGTCGGATAGTTGACGGTATTCGGCGTCAGGTTCAGACGGTATTCATCCTCACCGCTAAGCGCCTCCTCCCAGGTAAGGCCCGTCGAATACGGCAGAAATGCCCATTGCGGATGCTCCCTGTGCAGAGCCGTCAGTTTTTCAAAGTAACTCTCCGGAAAGCCGAGCTGTGCAAGCAACAGTTCGTAGGAAGGATCCCGGTCCGCGGAAACATTAAAAAATTCCGCATGAAAGAAACCCCCGCCTAAGAACGCGAGGGAGAACAGCAGGATCGCTATTATTCTGCATGTCTTCTTCCTTCGTTTCAAAGCTCTGCTCCTTAAAGGTAGGTCACAAACCTTCTTCCAAGCACTCCGGTGAAGTACCGTAGTCAGTATACTATCCTTTCCGATATTTGTCAAGAAAAGCGACGGTATCGGACGTACAAATCGGCATCCTGTCCGCATGTATTTCTAAGGATTGTTTTTTTCTTAAAATGTGGTAAACTGTTACTAAACGGGCCGGCAGGGACAACCGGCCAAATAACGTACACAAAAGGTGTGGAAAGTGAGGACTAAATGAGTAAACAAAAACGTGGCAGTTGGGGCTCACGCTCCCAGTTCATTCTGGCAGCCATAGGCTCCGCAGTCGGCTTGGGCAATGCATGGCGTTTCCCGGGACTTGCAGCGAAACATGGCGGCGGTGCCTTTTTGCTGGTCTATCTGTTAGTCATGCTGGTTATCGGAATTCCCTTTTTGATGATGGAGATCGCCATCGGACGCAAGATGCACCGTGGTGTTCCCGGAGCGCTTCGCGCGATCAAAAGAGGAAGCGAACCGGTCGGCTGGTTTGCAGTATCAAATGCGTTCGTCATCTCCGTGTACTATGCAGTCGTATTTGCCTGGGTTATCCTGATGGCGTTTGCTTCCTTTAAGTTTGCAGACATAACCGGAGATACTGCCGCAGCTTCCGGAGTTTGGGCAGATCTGATTAAAACCACAGGAACCACATCCGGATACGGAACGATCTCCATTCCCGTCATCGGATGTCTGTTGATCGCCTGGGTCTTGATCTACACCTGTATCCGAAACGGTACCGGCACCGTCGGCAAGGTCGTCAAATATACTGTTTTTCTCCCGATCATCTGTCTCTTGATCCTCGCAGGAAAAGGTCTGTTCATGTCCGGTGCTTTCGAAGGACTTAAGAAGTTCTTTATTCCGGATTTCTCAACTCTCAGCGATCCTTCCTTGTGGATCGACGCAATCGGTCAGGTCTTCTACTCCCTGTCCATCATGATGGCCATTATGGTTGCCTATGGTTCCTTCCTGAACGAAAAGGCAAATATCGCTAAAGATTCCATGATCATCGCATTTTCCGATTTCGCCATCAGCGTTCTCTCCGGTATCGTGTTGTTTACAACGATGAGCGGTACGGGTCAGCTCGGTAACATGACAGAATCCGGTATTGGGACTGCATTTATCGTATATCCCCAGTCCATCGTGCTCCTTACGAACAGCGGTATCACTAATGCGATCTTTGCATTCATCTTTTATTTCTGTCTGTGCACTCTGGCGATCGACAGCGCCTTCTCCATTATCGAAGGTGTTTCCACGGCGATCTCCGATAAATTCGATCTGAACCATAAAAAGACCACATTGTCACTATGCCTGGTTGCCGGTATTCTCTCCCTCTGGTTTACGACCGGCGCAGGCCTCGCATGGCTCGACATCGTCGACCACTGGTGTAATGCGTTCAGTCTGATCTTAGTAGGTATTCTCGAGGCGATTGTGATCGGATGGCTGTTCAACCCTTTGAAGGTACTGAAAGAAGTCAACCGCAATACCGACAAATTCAAAATGCCTGCCTGGTGGTTTGTGATCTCGATCAAGATCTTAGCCCCGTTAACTCTGCTTGGTTTCTTTATCTGGAATCTGGTTTCGCTGTTCACCGGCGGTGGTATTTACGGTGCACAAGACGGTTACTCTTTCGCCTCCAACCTCTTCGGAGGCTGGTTAATTCTGGCGCTCTGCATAGCCAGTGGTTTTATTGTGAAATTGATCGAAATGAAACTTCGTAACTACAAACCCGACAACGACAAATGGGAAGACTGATGTTTCTTTAAGGATGATCTAAAAAAAGCGAAGGTTCGGCAAACTGCCGTCCCTTCGCTTTTCTTTATCCTGCATGAAACGATCACTGCAGATTCAATCTGTTTTTAATGATGTGTGTGATGAAATAGAATTCCACAGCAGCTATGCACGTATGAAAGATGGAAAAGATATAGCTTTCAAGACCCGATGATCTGGCTTCGTATCTGTTGCCATTCGATTCAAACGTGACTGAGATCATTATCGAGATGAAAAGGTAACCAAATATCATGCCGACCAACAGCAAAGTCCCTTTGGTTTTGCTCCCGCCGATCATAGATCGAACGGCAGAAGACAAATATCCACACAACAGCAGAGCAACAAATCCAGTCGAGGTCGCCAGAAATTGAGGCAGTAACTTTCCGTTTTTCGTCAGATCAAAGACGTCCCTGAAAAGGCTTGAAATGCTAAGCCTTACGCCCAGCTCCGAAAAAAGCAAAAACACCCCCACAAGGATCACAATATAACTGATGATGTAGTTGACCGCACCCGCGATCAATTTTGCAACGATATGTTGCTCCGGCGTTACGGGAAGAGTATTCGTCAGGTAACCCTCCCGGCTGAACATATTGACCCTGAAGCGCTTTATATTATGTGTGATCGTCAAAAATGCCAGAATCACCGTAAATACGCTATAAACCGAAAGCAAAGTAGTGTAGAGTGAAATAAACAGGGTTCCTGAGCCATTGTCCACTTTTATCAGGAAGGTCATGAACACCAGAAATAACACCAGAGCCCCATAAAATAAATAGATCCGTATAAAATCCCTGATCATATATCGTAATTCATATTTCAGCAGTTTTCCTAACATCCCGCAAACACCTCCTTAAAAATATCATTGAGTGATTTGCCGAACTTGCTTCGAAGTTGATTGGCTTCCCCCTGAAGCACCAGAGTGCCGCATTTGATCATGATGGCTTCATCCAGTACAGGCTCGATATCCGTGATCAGGTGGGTCGAAAGAAGCACGCTGGATTCCGGATTGTGCATACGAAGGATCGTATCCAGAATATAGTCGCGAGCCACGGGATCGACGCCTGCGATCGGTTCATCCAGCAGATAGATTTTTGCGTTTCTGCTCATGACCAGCACCAGCTGCACCTTCTCCTGATTTCCTTTTGACAATGTCTTCATGCGTGCATCCAGGCGGATATTCATATTCGCAAGCATGGTCTCTGCCAGCGGAGCCCGGAAATCCGCATAGAAATCGCTGAAGTATTCAATGATATCCCGAATCGTCATCCAATCAGGGATGTAGCTGCGATCCGGAAGGTAAGAAACCAGCGCCTTCGTCGACGGCCCAATCGGCATTCCGCATACCGAGATGGTCCCAGCAGTCGGAGTCAGCAGACCGCAGATCAGTTTGATCAAGGTCGTTTTGCCGCTGCCGTTAGGTCCGAGCAATCCGATAATGCGGCCACTGCCGATGGCCAAATTGAGGTCATAGATCGCCGATTGCATCCCATACGACTTATTTAAATTTGTACAGCGGACCAGTTCCTGCTGTTCGGGTTTTAGAGTAGTCGACTGAAATTGTTTCAATCTCGGATCCGATGGATTAAAAAACTTGGGAGGCGGGTTGTATCCCTGCTGTACGTGTCCGTAGCCTTGCTGTGCCTGCGGATAAGTCTGCTGTGCCTGGGGATAACCCTGCTGCGCCTGCGGCTGTGCCGACGCAACGTCGGAGTCAGTTCCCGGCACGCGGAACTCTTGTATGTTACTACCACAGTGCATACAAAATGCTCCTTTCGCAGGAATCTGTTCACCACATACAGGACAGAAGATCCATTCCGATCCCCAATCCGGCCCCGCATTTACCGAAGGGGTCTGCAGTCCGGTCTTTTCGTCATTTTCCATATGTCTGTTTTCCTTTCATAGAATTATTTTTTCGTTGATGCATCCTCAACGTTTGTACTCTGAATTCGGTTCATTCGAGCATAGCGGCCACCCAAAGCAACCAGTTCGTCGTGCGTGCCCTCTTCGACCAGGCGTCCTTCTTCGAGGACCAGGATCTTATCCGCGCCGCGGATCGTAGACAGGCGATGCGCGACCGCAATGATGGTACGACTGCCGCTGATATTTGCAATGGCCTTTTGAATCTGATGCTCTGTTTCCACATCCACAGAGGCAGTTGCCTCGTCCAGAATAATGATCGGCGATTTCCGCAGGATGGCTCTCGAAATAGCCACTCTCTGCTTCTGCCCGCCCGAGAGCCGAAGTCCGCGCTCTCCCACGAGCGTATTGTACCCATCGGGCATATGCAGGATATCATCGTGGATATTGGCCGACTTCGCTGCCTCCATAATCGCCTCGATATCCGCATCCGGATCCGCGTAACCGATGTTTTCCGCGATCGTTCCGTTAAACAGGAATGTATCCTGCAGCACCGGGGAAATGTTTCTGCGCAGGCTCTCTATGGTTACATCCATCAGGTCATTTCCGTCGATCCGGATACTGCCCTGTGTAGGCTGATAGAACCGTGAGACCAATTTCGTGATCGTCGTCTTACCCACGCCGGTCGCCCCGACTAAGGCCAGCATTTTACCGGCTTCACAACGAAACGATATATCCTTCAGGATCTCGTCTCCGGTCTCGTAAGAAAAACTGACATGTGAAAACTCGATCTCTCCTTTAACGTGTTCCAGCGTTTTCGCGTTTTCTTTATCAACGATCTCACAGGGCGCATCCAAAATGCTCATGACACGCTCGGCTCCGGCTAAAGACTGCTGCATGTTTTCCAGCAGGTTCGCCAGCCCTGTCACAGGTGCATAGAACAGCCCCAGATAAAGCAGGAAGGCAACGATCGACTCGACCTGCATGCCCTCCTTCCACGCCAGGTAACCGCCGAATGCGACGACCAGAATGGTGCCGATCGAAGAGATAAACTCCACGCACGGATGAAAGATCGCGCTGATCTTCAGCGCTTTCAGCATCGATGAAATGTGTTCGAAGTTTTTGACATTGACCTGCTCAGTCTCGTATTCCTCGCGACCGAACGACTGGATCTCCTGAATGCCGGACAGGTTGTCCTGCAATTTACCGTTTAACTCTCCCATCTTTTTCTGGGAAGCACGGAAAAACGGGCGTACTTTTTTCGAGAAAATGATGCCCGAAAGGAAGATCAACGGAATCGGCGCGCAGGTGATCAACGCCAGTTTCACATTGATCGTAAGCAAAATGATCAGTGCACCCAGAAACGTCATGATGTTCGTGATGGTCTCCGGGATCATGTGTGCATAGAGCAGTTCAAAATCACGGGTATCATTGACAATGCGGCTCATAAGGTCACCGGTCTGCTTATCGTGAAAGTATCCGATGTGCATCCGCTCCAGTTTGTCATAGGTCCGCGTCCGAAGGTCGCCGACCAGATACCAGGCCGCCTTATGCGCCAGATAGTTGTTCAAAAAGCGAAACAGAATCCGCAGCAGGTACAGCCCTACCAGGATGCCCGTCAGGCCCCAGATTCGTTTCATTCCCGCGTCGTCAACGCCGTCGCTGACAATGCCTGTCATAGCGGACAGCACGCGCGGCGCCGCCAGGTTGATCCCGGTCAGCATCAGTGTTGAGGCTATGGCGATCACATACAGTGTCTTATATCGTATGGCTTCGCGGCTCAGTTTCAGTAACATTTTCATGGTAAACCCTCCCATGCTCCTATGTGCATCCACATCCACGTTTCCATGGTCTTTTACACGTTGCTGCGAATGTTATCTGCACTTTTACATCCACGTTTCCGTGCTTTCTTACCGGACGTTGCGAAGGATGTCTGTGCATTTCATTCTTGTTTTCTTACGGGGCGTTCCGAAGGATCTCTTCAACTTCGTCCGCCGTGTATTTGTATTTACCCATGTCTTTTTTCAGGTTCTGCATTCTCTCTGTACATGCGCGGACCTGATCCTCGTTCTTCTCTGCTTCATAGATCTTTCGCATGAACGCAGTATGCGCATATTCGGCAGTCCGGAAAATATCCTCATAACCTTTCGGAACCTCCAGGCCGTCCAAACGGTCGACATGATAGGAAGACAGGATCTCATTATACGCTTTGTGTCGCAACTTGTATTCAAACAAGGAAATATCCACTTCCAGGGTATCCTTTTTCTTCTCTTGTTCTGCTCTGTACTTAAATGAGGAGAACATATTGATCATATAGACCAGAAAGAATACACAGGCAACACCGATCAAGACATTCAGGATCACTTTTACTTTTTTATTCATGACGCAATATCCTTTCCAGTTCTACTGCCTTTTGGGCCTTACTCTGCTCCAGGAATTCTTCGAGGGCTACATCATCCATAGCCAGATAGGTCTTCAATGCGGCCTTCATCTCCTGCAGCATCTCATCCATGTATCGCGGGTATTCTTCCTTCTGTTTCCGGGACTTCATATTCTCCGCATTGGTGAGAAAGCTTTCGAGATACATGCAGAAATTACTGATATCCGTATCTAAGCCGTCAAAATAATCCGGATCCGTGGATCGCAGGATCATTTCTTCCAGTCCACGAATACATTGATAATAATCATTGGCAACCGAGCGGATAGGGAATAAACCATCATACTCAGGCGCATCCACCATAGCGATATCGTGTGTAAAAACAAAACACATGAAATCAAAATATTGCCCGTTTTTCAGCAGATCATCCATCTGCTCAGCATATACGGCAGCATTCTTTACTGCGTCCTCTTGAACCTCGATTTCCGGATGAGGATCCTCATAATTCCGATTGCCGATCTCCGCCATCAAGAGGATGCCGATCAACAGCACGATCAGTATCGCCGCTCTGGTTCCGACGGCTATCACCATACCGGTGGACGCTGCAACATCCTTTTCGGTTTTGGAAAATGCAGCCTCATGCTTCTTCATGTTTTTCGCATGCTCGATCCCAAACGGGTTTTCCGCTCCGCAGATGGGACATTTAATCTCGCTCGGTGCGATCTCATGTTTACAATTTCGACACGTCATTTTCCGACTTCCTCCTCAGACTGCAACGTGATACCCTGCTTGTTCAAAAATTCTTCTTTATTCCGGTTTGCCTTGTCCCGTTCTCCTTTTTTTGACAGGGTCAGGCCTCCGATAATGAGTGCGATGATCACAGCGACCACGACGACCGCTACGATCAGCACCCGGCCCAGTCCGTGTTTCACGCGTTTGGTGCCGTCTTCTTTATGTGACTCCAGTTCAACGCGGATATCATCCAACTGGCCAATGTATTCCTTTTCTTCCGCGGGAGCATAACCGGTCCCGCAATACGGACAGCGAACCTGCTCCGCATCGAATTCTGCTCCGCAGCTGGAGCAAATGACCATCTTTTCCATATTCTCCTACTCTCCTAATGCCTGATCCACACTCCAGCGGATCTTTTCAAAAATTGCAGAATACTCCGGCAATTCTTCAACGATCTCTTTCAGTCTCTTATCGCATGCATCAATGGTTGCCGCATTCCCTGTTTCTTCAAATAATTCCTTCAGGAACAATACATCCGCGTATTCTCCCAGAAGGTAATAATCCTTGTCCACCTCCTCGATCTTTGCGCCGCCTCGGATCGGACGGGAAATCGACGCCGCAGTTCCGTAATTCTCCATATCCAGATACATCCGAAGACTGCTCGGATCGAGCGTATCCTGATCAACATACACAAATTTAAGCTTATCGGCAGCGCCTCTGATATTGATGGCCAGAATAACTGCCAGAACTATGTTGATAACGATCGAGATCGCTAATATGACCTTCTTAATCATGCAGGATCACCTCCTCCAGATAAGCTTCCTTTTTATTCATAGAGCTGTTCAGAAACTCCTCGAGTTTCTCGCCATCCAGCCGCAAATATACCTTTAAAATGGCATCCGCCTTCTTCTTCATATCGTGCATATAAGCACCGTAAGAATCCGCATTGATCTCCGACAGTTTGTATGCATATTCATTGTAAAAACCGTCGATCGATCTGCGGACATTTGCGACGTCGTCTTCCGGCCGGTACCATCTGGCCTCAGGACCATGCAGAACGGCTTCCTCCACATCCGAGACCAGCAAGGCATACTTCCTTGTCATATCCCACAACAGTTTCAGATCCTCATACGGTTCCTCAAACTCTGCAATGTTATGATACTCTTTAAACGCATAGAATCCGGTATAATCACCCGCATCCAGATAGTCCCGGATCGTCTTGGAATACTCTATGTAATTGTTTTTGGCTTCTTTGCGCATCGCATCGCCCCGGAAATGATAGGCGTTCTCCTTCACATAAACCGCAACACTGACTCCAATGATAAGCAATACCATCACCACCGCGCTGATCACGATCGGCACGTTGGAAGAAACCGCCTTCGCCAGTCTTCCCTTCGCCTTTTCGCTGCGCTTTTCATATGCTTCTTTGTCTTTCCTGTAGTTCGCAGTTTCCGTCAGACTTCTTCCGCAATACGGACACGTCTTATCGGTCAAACTGACTTCACCGCCGCAACTGTAACATTTCATTTTTCTTTTCTCTCCCGTTTTTTTCTAAATAGGCTCTCGGGTCTTCACCTCGAAACGCCCGTTCGCCCCTATGCCCCGCCACATCCTACCCGGTGGTATATGCACAGCTCCCGGCCAGTGGGCTCGATGGGCCAGGTGCAACGCCGACCATTGGCTTCAATTAATCGGATGCACCGCAGGCCAGTGGTTCCGATGGGGCGGATGCTCCGCAGGCCGATGGCTCCAATGAATCGGATTCTCAGACGTCCAATGGCTTCGATTAACCAGATGCACCGCAGGCCGATTGATTCGATTGACCAGATGCACCGCAGACCGTGGTTCCAATGGACCGGATGCTCCGCAGGCCGGTGGTTCATAATTACAAGGCATCATACGATCCACTTTATCAGATAGACTTAGGTACTCAAATCAGAGGATAGCTCGATGTATCCTCATACCCCATATTTTACCAAAAATCGACAAATAATGGTAGCCTTTATTTTCCCGATCACATCCGCCACGGATCGATGCTCTATTAATTTCCGCAATTTCCGGTTCTCCGCCTGTACAAATAGCTTCGGATCACTTCGGAGCTGCACCCACTTATCACTACGATCACAATAAAAACAGCTCAATTTTCTTTCGTATCAAACCAACGTCCAAAGGATAATCCACAGACTCCAATGAAACGATCAAGTTTTCGCCCATTAATATCCCATTCTTTTCATAATGCTCTAATTTCAGGCAGTTCTTAGCCGCATATTCATTGGACTGCATTAATCCCAGATGTTCCCAATAGAACGTCTTTCGCTTCGCCACATTCAAACAAACGAAATCCGGATAGAAGACCTTGTTTCCCACAAGTCTCAACTGCGGCTCATATTGATATGGAACCTTCATCCGGTTCATAGTATCAGCGATGATCTTCTCGGATTTCGAACGAACCGTCTCTCCACGTTCAGTCTCGTAAACACCGGTTTCGGGAAATGTATTTTGCCCACCTGCATTCAGTGCATACCATTCCTCAATAAACATAGCATCTGTCATTTCCATCGGTGTTACCATCGACTTTTTTACCTCACAAAGCCCCTCATAAATTTGTTCCTCAAATTTCGGATCATAGACATCCAAGAAATGCTTAATTTCGTTTTTCATCGATTGAAGTTTTTTCTCCACTTTCCGTTCGTGCTCCCTTTGGATCATCTTTTTGATAAAAGACATTTCTTTAACCGACACGTACCTCTCTTCCTCCCTGTCCCGCTCTCTGAAATAGTATTGCTGCTTTCCATGTGACGACGATACTCTGATCTTCCCCACAGGAAGGCCTTTCGCTTCTTTTTCCCCGGCCTTTATTTGTGCGATCAAACGATCAATCTCTCCCAACTGCTTTCTTAACTCTTTAGAACAATCAATCATATATCCCTACCCTTTCTATTTACTGATGTGTAACCACCTTTTACGACTGGTTCTCATGTTTTTCTCTTTTCAGCCGTAATTTACTTCGGGTTTTACGGCTGGTTTTCACAATACTTCCTTTTCAGCCGTAATTTGCTCCGGGTTATACGGCTGGTTTTCGAGTTTTTCTCTTTTCAGCCGTAATCTGCTCCAGATTTTACGGCTGGTTTTCGGAAATCCTCCTTTCTAGCCGTAATTTGCTCCTGTTTTTACGGCTGGTTTTCGAGTTTTTCTCATTCTAGCCGTAATTTGCTCCGACTTTTACGGCTGGTTTTTGGAAATCCTCCTTTTCAGCCGTAATTTGCTCCAGATTTTACGGTTCATTTTCACAATTCCTCCTCGTATTATATAGTCATACCCCTTCTTTACCTTTTCTCAAGGTTAGGGTATGCTGTTAAAGATGCTGTGGCTTGGTTTTTTTCTCCTACCGCGCAGACGGTTAAAGAAAGGCTCCGACCACAGCCTCTTTGTTACATTGTTAATCAGTTAGATACCGCACGACGGTTTATGTGGAACGAGGTTACGACGGCAAAGGGCCCTGTGGATCCAAGACGGCATCAAATACGCAAAGGAGGATTTCCCAAATGATCTACGTAGGCATTGACGTTGCC
>ONPC01000027.1 GCA_900319565.1 uncultured Eubacteriales bacterium
TGCCGGTGCCTGCGCCTGCGACGGCGTACCTGCTCGAGGGCATCCCATACTACGAGGGACGCATCCGCGGCGAGCTTTGCACACCGACCGGAGCCGCACTGCTTAGGCATTTTGTCGATACATTTGCCGGTGAGAACACGCCCATTACGGTGGAACGGGTCGGTTACGGCTGCGGAAAGAAAGACTTTTCCGAGGCGGCTAACTGCGTACGCGCCATCCTGGGTGAAGGTGAAAAAGCAAAGGCTGGGAATGCTGTGTCAGGAGAACTGAAAAACGACAAAGAGGGCTCCGAAGAGCTGGGCTATGAGGTCATCGGCCTGTCCTGCAATGTGGATGACATGACTGGTGAGGAGATGGGCTTTGCGATTGAAGAACTGCTCAGACAGGGCGCGCGGGAAGCATTTGCCACGCCGGTTATTATGAAAAAGGGAAGACCGGGTCTGTTACTGACCGTGCTGTGCGATCCGGAGAAAAGGGAGCATCTGGTCCGCCAGATCTTTGCAAACACTACGACGATCGGCATCCGGGAGACCGGCTACCACCGGTACATGCTGGATCGACGCATCGAAACGAGGCAGACGCCGCTCGGTGAGGTGCGGTATAAGGTTTCCGAAGGTTACGGAGTCCGGCGTGAAAAACCGGAACACGAGGATGTGGCCCGGGTGGCCCGCGAGCATGGGATGAGCCTGCTCGAGGTAAAATGTAAGACGGAAACATAAAGCTGCGCTTTTTGTAAAAGGACGCTGCGCTTTGAAATCCGAAAAACGTTTAAGGAACAGTTAAGAAACTAAGAAGATACAAGTTAAGACTTCCCGTTTCGTTTGTTGTATAGTAAGATCAACAAATGCGACGCGGAAGTCTTTTTGTGTGCCTTCCGTATTTGAGACCGACCTGGCCGGGGCATTTGGCGAAAGGAGCTATGATGAGCAAGAAAATCATATTGACCGCAAAAGATCTGTGTAAGACATTTTCCAACGAATCGATCCAGCAGCATGTTTTAAAGAACCTGAATCTGGATATATTTAAAGGGGATTTCACCGTAGTCATGGGAAACTCCGGCTCTGGTAAGAGCACGCTTTTGTACGCCCTGTCCGGTATGGACCGCCCGTCGTTGGGAACCGTGACCTACTATGTGGAAAACGGGGAGCAGGGCATCGAAATCTCGAAGTTCAACAACGACAAACTGGCGCTGTTTCGCCGCGACCATGCGGGTTTCGTGTTCCAGCAGAACTACTTAAACGACTCACTGTCCGCTCTGGACAATGTCATGATCTGCGGATTGCTTAAGAATAAAGACCGGAAGTCACTGGCAGAGAAAGCGAAGACACTGCTGACCCGCGTGGAGATCGGCGAGAGCGATCACCGAAAGTTCCCCACGCAGCTGTCCGGCGGCCAGCAGCAGCGCGTGGCCGTGGTCCGCGGCGTCATCAATGATCCCGAAGTACTGTTTGCCGACGAACCGACCGGTGCACTGAACTCCCAGAATACGCAGAATGTCCTGAATATCCTGAGTGAGCTGAATGAGAAGGGCCAGAGCATCGTGATGGTCACACACACCATAAAGGCAGCTGAGCGCGGCAACCGCATCATCTATCTGTCGGATGGCGTGATCGCCGATGAATGCGATCTGGGACCGTATGTCGGCGACTACAGGGACGCGGAGAACCCGAACCGCGAGCAGGCGGAGAAACGTCACAGAAAACTGAAGGATTTCCTTCAGGAACAGGGGTGGTAAGCTATGTATAAGATATTCTTCCTGGCTAAAAACAACATCAAACGTCAGAAGGGTGACATGATCACATTCCTGATCCTGACCTTCCTTTCGGCCTTTCTGATCTTTGACTGTCTTTGCGCGCTGACCCAGATGCAGGGTGTGCTGGATGAAACGTTCCGAAAGGTCAACGGTCCGCATATCTACCTGAACGTGATCGACAACGAAAAAGCCACGCAGGCCGCCGATCGGGCCCTCCGTGAAAACGCCTACATCAAGGATTATGAACATACGCCGATCGCGAGATTAAACGCGGAGTTTGGGAATCCGAAAGACGGAGATTATATTACCTATGATTTTCTGATCTATGATCAAGAGGAGGAATGCAGGATACTGAATGTAGTGCAGCCCGACGTCGAGTTTGCAAAAGATGATGTGTTCCTTCCCCTGAACCTGAAGGGGTCCTTCCCGGTCGGAGATACCTTTGAACTTCGCGTAGATGACCGCTCGTTTCGCTTTCGTGTAGCGGGATACACCGAAGATCCGTATTACTGCTCCACGCTGAATATGACCATCCACAGCATCTATATTTCCGGGGAAATGATACGGGAAATGTATGACGCAAAGATCGGCCTCACGGCACATCAGTGCTTCAAAGGCGTCGTGGAAATGGAGAAAATGAAGACAGAGGGGAGTCGGTTAGACCGGATCGAAAGCGAAGTCGGAGATATTTATAAAGCTGCCTGTGAGGCCTGGGAGCAGGAACATACCGTAGACGGCGTCCGCCAGAACATGCGGGCTTCCTATATGCTTCTGAACTGGGACGCCATTCGAAACGGTGACGCTTTTCTTCCTAAGATCGTCATGGCACTGGTGCTGATGTTCGCGATCCTGGTGTTGCTCATCGCATTGATCATCATCTCTTTCAGTATCCGGAATTTCATTCGGAGAAACATGAACCATACCGGTATCCTGGAAGCCGGCGGCTATACGGTGCGGCAGCTCAAACTGTCCCTGGTGCTTCAGATCACACTCGTTGCCGCGATTGGCGCGGTTTTGGGATTGAGCGTGGCACTGTTTACATTTTCCGGGTTCGGAAACGTGCTCAGTTCGGTGCTGGGTCTGAGCTGGAACCAGCCGGTCAATATCCGAATCGCATTGGAGACCGGGATCGCGCTGACCGCTCTGGTTGCATTCGTCACCTGGATCATCGGAAGACAGTACAACAAGATCTCGGTCCTGGATGCGCTACGCGGCGGCATTTCGACGCACAACTACAAACGAAACTATTTTTCCTTTGAAACAACGAACCTCCCCGTGCCGGTCATCCTGTCCTTGAAGGAAACGGTAGGAGGATTGGGTAAAAACATCCTGATGTTCCTGATGATGGGACTTCTGGCCATGTTCGCCCTGGTGGGCTTCGGCCTGTATCAGAACTTCGGAAAGGCTCCGGATAAGATGATCAAACTTCTGGGCATCGAGGTCGGAACCATGGTCGTTACAGGCAGCAATGACATCGCCGACGATCTGCGTGCCCTTCCGGAAACGGAAAGTGTGATCGCTTACTACCGTGTGGACTATAATTTTCTCTTCAATGGGGATACACGGATGTATAACGTGGTCATAATGGATGATCCGAAACAGTCGAACCATACCACCATCCTGGAAGGCAGACTGCCGGAGCGGGACAATGAGGTCATGGTCACCTCGGGCATCGTGGATGATCTGGGCGTTAAAGTCGGAGATGTGATCGAGATCGAAAACGTCGGGAAAAAAGAGGAATTCCTCGTGGTGGGCGTGAATCAGAAGATGGAACACTACGGACGGACAGCGATCATGACCATGGAGGCTGCGCGCAGAATCACGAATAACAAAGGAAATTATACCTACACGGTCACGGCAGAGGATGGAGTCAAATATGACGAACTAAAAAGCGCTGTCGAGGTGATCGCAAAGGAGAAAGGGCTGACCTTGGAGTACACCAATTCGAAGAAGGAGATCGAAGGGACCATAGACACGTTATCCATGGCCATGGAGGCATTCTGCATCATAATCTGCTTCGTGACCGCTCTGGTCGTGACCTTCGTGGAGTCCCTGGTGATCCGGGCGAAGATCAGCAAGGAATGGCGTGGTATGGGCATCAGCAAGGCGCTCGGAGAAACGAGCCGGGGACTCATGGTGCAGATCATAATGACAAACCTGCCCGCGATCCTTCTGGGCGTCATTCTGGGAGGCCTGATCGTGAGCCCTGTCGGCAACCTCGGGTGCCGCGTGATCTTCAGCGGTTTCGGGATCAGAAGTGTTTCATTTTCCGTATCTCTCCTGAGTAAGATACTGACCGGAATCGGTATCCTCGCAGTGGCGATCCTGACTTCATTGATCATTAGCCGAAAAGTGAAGAAACTAAAGCCGGTGGAAATGATCACCGAAGAGTAAAATGACTTTGATTTTTCACGTGAAAAAGAGTATAATTCAGGTAAAGGCTCCCCCGCGCAGGGGGAGCGCCGACCGAAAGACCGGCGCCTGCTTTTGAAACGTGACATTGCAGAGGAGAACTACATGCATTATAATTGTCTGATCGTGGATGATGAAGTCGAACTGGCAAAGATGACGGCAGAATACTTTGAGATGTTTAACGTGAAGACACAGTACGTGGAATCGGCTGTGTCTTGTTTTGATTTTCTGAAGGAACATGATACGGATCTGATCCTGTTGGATATCAACCTGAAGGATGGTTCCGGATTTGATGTATGCCGGAAGATCCGTGAAGAGTATAAACTGCCAATTCTGTTCATCAGCGCCCGTCAGAGCGACGATGACGTGCTGGTCGCCTTAAGCATCGGTGGCGATGATTATATCAAGAAGCCCTACAGCCTGTCCGTCCTGTTGGCAAAAGTTAAGGTAAATCTGAAACGCGCGCAGGAGCTCAGGCAGCATTCGGAAAACACGGCGCAAAACGCTGATTGGGTGACGCACGAGGCCCTGCGACTGGATGCTTCCACCATGTCGGTGATCCTTCGGGGACAGCGCATTCCCCTGAAGGCGAAGGAATTCGCGCTTCTTAAGACCCTATATGACCATAAGAACACCATCGTGACGAAGGAGAAACTGTTCGATGAAGTCTGGGGGGACAGTTACTACGGGGACGGGACGTTGAATGTTCATATCCGCAAACTCAGGGAGAAACTGGAAGCCGATCCGAATGATCCGGAGTTTATAAGGACTGTCTGGGGCACCGGATACATCCTGGAACTAAAATAACCGAAATCCTACATGGTACATGCATTGATATGAAACAGGTAAAACGCATTTGCATCCTTTATATCCTGATCATGCTGGCGGCTTTGGGCGTCTTTGTTTTGGTGTGGAAATACACAGAGACCGGAACGGGAAACGTCGGATATTACACTGCGGAAGAATTGAAGATCTATAAAGCGGTTCGAACGGAATTGACCGCCGATATGGAGAACCGGAGGAATGCGATGCTGTGCCAGGTCGTTGCCTTCTGGTCGTTTCTGCTGATCTTCGGTGTCGTTTTGATCTATCTGGTCCATCGAATGCTGATCCGCCCGGTGGAAGAAATGGAGGGCTTCGCCGCGGAGATTGCTAAGGGGAACCTGGAAGTGCCTCTGCCCATCCACCGAAACAACATGTTCGGAAACTTTACGGAGAGCTTCGATCTGATGCGGGAGGAGATCAAACGGTCTAAAGCGCGCGAGATGGAGGCGGAAAAAGCGAAGCAGGAAATGGTGGCGGAACTGAGCCATGATCTGAAAACTCCGGTGGCGACCATAAAGGCGACCTGTGAGGTCCTGGATCTGCAGCTTCATAAAGAGATCGAGATGGAGCAGGATCCGCAGCGTGCGGAGCGCCTGAGTGGATATCTGGAGAAAGTCGGATATATCAGTAAAAAATCCGAGATGATCGACGAGCTGGTAGGAAGTCTGTTTAAGGCTACGGTGGACGACATACAGGAGATTCGTATCCGCCCGGCGGAACATGAAACGGGCATCATTGAACAGTATTTTGCCGGTTTGCGCGAATATGGCAACATCACTCTGGAGAACCATATTCCGGAGTGCCTGGCCTATTTCGACAAACTGCGCATGGAGCAGGTCATTGACAACGTGGTAGGAAACTCCTACAAATACGCAGGGACTGATATCCGGGTCTCGTTTTCCGTGACGGAACCGGCCGCGGATCAAACGGGCGATACGAACACCTATATCAAGATCACGATCCGGGATTTCGGACCTGGTGTTCCGGAAGAAGACCTGCCTATGCTTACGAAGAAATTTTACCGCGGGGAAAACGCGGCGGACCGCCAGGGCTACGGCCTGGGCATGTATCTGGCAGACTGGTACATGCGCAGGCAGGGCGGCGGCATGGAGTATTACAACGATCATGGTTTCGTAGTGGAACTTTTGGTCCGAAAAGTGTAGAAAGAAAGCGACCGTTTCTGCCGCAAATGTGCAGAAACGGTTTGCTTTTTCGGAGAAATTGGAGTATACTACAAGTATGATAATTTTTTAACACAGTGTCCGTGTCTTAGACCTGTGTAGAATAGGAGTATTAAAATGAGTAACGTATTTGATCTGAAAGGAAACGTGGCGATCGTGACCGGTGCATCGACCGGTCTGGGCGTTCAGATGGCCTATGCATTGGCTCGTCAGGGAGCCACCGTGGTCTGCGTGGCGCGTCGGCAGAACCTGATCGACGAAGTGGCAGCTGCCATTACAAAAGAGACCGGAGCCGAGACACTCGCGCTTCGCTGCGATATCACCGATACACAGAATGTAGAGCAGGTCGTTGACGCCGTTCTGGCGAAATTCGGCCGGATCGACATCCTGGTCAATAACGCCGGTACCGGCGCTGTAGCCCCTGCGGAAGACATCACCGACGAGCAGTTCCAAAATGAGTTCGACATCGACCTGTTTGGTTCCTTTAAAATGGCGCGTGCCATCGCGAAGAAAGCCATGATCCCGGCGAAGTATGGCCGTGTGATCAACATTTCCTCCATGTACGGCATGGTGGGAAACAAAATCGCGCCCTGCTCCCCGTATCATGCCGCAAAGGGAGGCCTCGTAAACCTGACCCGTGCACTCGCGGCAGAGTGGGGTAAGTACGGCATCACCGTGAACTGCATTTGCCCTGGATATTTTTACACACCATTGACCGTAGATACACTTAATAGCGATTTCTTCCAGGCCA
>ONPC01000182.1 GCA_900319565.1 uncultured Eubacteriales bacterium
CGGCTTCTCACCTCGTCAGTATGATCGGATGTCTGACCGGCTTCTTTATTCTGGTCGGTTATTTCAACGGTGAACCCGATTTTTCTTTACTCAGCGGGCAAGGGATCTTCAGCGCTCTTCTTGCCGGGATCATTGGCTCCGTACTGTTCCGCGGATTCGAGCATCTGATGAGATCCGGAAAAACAATCTTTGTCGATGGCGCTGATTCGGTCTTTAACGCATCAATTCAGGTGATGCTTCCCTTCTTTCTGGTTATCTTCTGCTTTGCATTGATAAATTATCTGATCACCATCTGCTTTCAGGTACAGAGCGTACAGCATCTGTTCATGCAGCTTATGGATGCTCTTTTCCTCAGTATGCACCGTTCCTATTTCAGCGGACTCTTATTTCTGATTCTGGCCAGTACGATGTGGTGCTTCGGCATCCATGGAAATAACGTGCTCAATCAGGTTGCAACGGATCTGTTTATCGAGATCATCCCCGGCGAGATCGTATCCAAGAGTTTTTTAGACACCTTTGTGAATATCGGCGGAACCGGCTGTGTCATAGGTCTTCTGCTTGCTATGATGGTCTTCGGAAAACGCAGTTCCACCAAAAAGCTCTCCCATATGGCACTGCTCCCGAATATCTTCAACATCAGCGAGCTGCTGGTCTTTGGCTTTCCGATCATTTATAACCCTCTTATGGCCATCCCTTTTATCCTGACACCGGTTCTTTGCTATACGAACGCCTTCCTGCTCACTAAAATCGGTTTCCTGCCGCAGGTAACAACAACGGTTACCTGGACTACGCCCGCCCTGCTGAGCGGCTATCTTGCTACCGGTTCCGTCAAAGGCATCTGGGTACAGCTGATCAATATCGCCATCTCGGTTGCCTGCTATGCTCCCTTTGTTCTGATGTATGAAAAGAAATCGATCAATGAATATTCTACCGCTATGGATGAACTGATCGGCATCCTCAAGAAATGTGAAGAGACTACAGAAGAGATCGTTCTTACCGAATGCGAAGGAAATGTCGGCCGTCTTGCCAAACTGCTGGCTGCCGATCTGGATGCTTCCCTGTCGGCCTCTTCTGCGGACAGTGACACACAAAAAACAGAAAGTCCTCTGCTCATCAAATATCAGCCCCAGTTTGACAATCTGGGACATTGCATCGGCGCCGAATCCCTTCTGCGCTGGAACCATACCCGTTTCGGGATCGTATACCCGCCTTTAGTAGTTCACCTGGCTAAGGAAAGCGGCGATCTTTATGAGTTGGAAACCTACATTATTGAACGTTCCATACGGGATTCCGAAGGCTTCCGCAAGCGTTTCGGAGAGAAATTCAAGCTGAGCGTGAATGTTACCGTGACTACGTTGTACGATAAACGTTTTGTGGGATTTGTAAAGAAAATGGCAGACCGTTATCAGTTGAAGCCCGGCAATATCTGTATCGAGATCACGGAAGAAACCGAACTCGTGACCACAGAAGAAACCGGCGCTTTGATCAAAGAGATCCGTTCCTTCGGTTATACCTTTGCGCTGGACGATTTCAGCATGGGACACACATCCCTGCAATATCTGCAGCATAACCAGTTTGATCTCGTAAAACTGGACGGCAACCTGGTGCGCTCTATCCTGACCAACGACCGCACTAAAGAGATCATCAACTCTATCGTATACCTTTCAAAATCGTTAGACTTCAAAGTCCTTGCCGAATTTGTCGAAACAAACGAACAGAAGGAAGCGTTAGAGCAGATTGGCTGTCTTTTATATCAGGGGTATCTTTACAGTCCGGCCATTGATAAAGACGCTCTTGTCGCCTTGGAAACAAAGGATTAGTTTAGTTTTGCTGTACTCCGCGAACAAACCCCATGGGTGAAAACGTTCTTTTCACCGCACTCATTTCCGCATAATAAGGATTCAATATATCCTGGGATTCATCATAATTAACGGTATATTCCGAGATCCAGGGCTCCCTGTCATCAAGGTCACAGATAAACCGAAACATCATGCCTGCCTCCCCGGGCTCAAAACCTATGCCGCCTTCCGATTCCGGCGTATTCAAACGCTTTTTCACGATCTCACGATATGCAGGACTTTTCAGTTTTGCAAGCCGCTCCTGTGAATAGTTTTTCGCTGCCTTTTCGATGAGCTGATCCGTCAGCTTTTCAATATCGGTATAAAACTCCGCCGCACACATAAGATGCCCGTCCTCCGTGCTGTAGCAGTAGGTCTGAGGGTCACCTATCGGATCTTTACGGGAATAGGTTCCGTTTATCTCTATGCTGTACTGTTCGCCTCTGGTCAGCCAGAAGACAAAAAACTTCTTTTGATATATTTCCCG
>ONPC01000069.1 GCA_900319565.1 uncultured Eubacteriales bacterium
ACCGTACTGGATCTGGTGCGTAACGTCGGGGTCCGCAAGGATCTGTCCCCGGTCGGAAGACTGGATATCGATACCGAAGGCCTGCTTCTACTGACGAATGACGGAGTTTTAGCACACCGGCTTTTATCACCGAAGAAGCATGTTCCGAAAACTTATTTCGTACGTCTTTCCGCAGCGGTTACAGAAGATATGCTCCATACACTCGAGGCCGGAATGTCGATTGATGATGCCGACGGCTCATTTACCGCGCTTCCTGCAAAAGTCCAAACGACCGAAGAAGACCGGGAAGTATATATCACGATCTACGAAGGAAAATATCATCAGGTAAAACGAATGTTCGCTGCATTCGGGCTTACCGTTCAATATTTAAAGCGTGTATCCATGGGCTCGCTCGTGTTGGATGCGTCGCTTAATCCCGGCGAGAGCCGTTTACTCACGAGCGAAGAGATCGAAAGGCTGAAAGCCGAGGTTGACGGATAGAATGTTAGATATTAATACGATACGCAAATATGTGAAGGCCGTGATCTTTGATCTGGACGGCACTCTGGTCGACAGTATGTGGATGTGGAAACAGATCGACATCGAGTTTCTGGGCCGATATGGACTGGAATGTCCGGAGGATCTTCAGGATATTATAGAGGGCATGAGTTTTTCGGAAACCGCCGTGTATTTCAAAGAGAGGTTTTCGATTCCGATGGAACTCGACGAGATGAAAGAATGCTGGAACCGTATGGCTCATGAGAAATATGCCCATGAAGTGTTTTTTAAGCCGGGTGCGCAAAAGTTCCTTAAGGATCTGAAAGAGGCCGGAATCACAGCAGGAATCGCTACGAGCAACTCCATTGAGCTCGTTTCGGCCGTATATGACGCGCTTTCCATGAAAGACTACATTCAGGTCATCACGACCGGATGCGAGGTCGAAAAAGGAAAGCCTGCACCGGATGTGTTTTTGGAGACCGCCAGACGACTGAATGTGGATCCTGCAGAGTGTCTGGTATTTGAAGACGTCCCCTCCGGGATTCAGGCCGGCAAAAACGCAGGTATGCTCGTATGCGCCGTTGATGACACTCACTCGAAGCATTTGTGGGAGCAGAAGAAAGAAATGGCTGACGCATATATCGAGAGTTATGAGGATCTGTATAAAGTCCGTAGTGAAGGGCGGACAAATGAGGTAAAAAATGTTTCGACTTTATAAGGGACTGCCCGGTTATTTCAAACGCAGAAAACTGTTTCAACTCATGCTGCTCATTATCCTGCTCGGCGGTATGATCCTGTTTTATGCGACCGGTTACATCATGTACGGTTCGCCGAAGAATCTGTTTACGGTCATGTCGATCCTGCTGGCTCTGCCGTTAGCAAAGGTCAGCGTGATCCTGATCGCGGTATTCCCGTATAAAGGGACGGATCCGAAAGCATTTTCCGAATACAGCGAGCAGATGAAATTCGGACAGCTGATGGCGGAACTCGCGATCACAAATCCGAACCTTCCGACCATGTGGGCCGTATATGCATTCGTGCACGGACGCGATATCATTCTGTTCACAAAAGATCGAAAAGAGCAGAAGACCGACGCCGCAACCACAAAGAAGCAGGAGGAATTCATTTCCGGCATCCTCGCCGCGAGCGGGTATCAGGTCAATGTAAAGGCTTTCCCTTCGGAAGACAAATTCCGCAATCGTTTCCGCGACCTTACGGTCCGGGAACTATCAGAGGACGAAAGTCTCGATACCGTAGTTATAAGCCGGATGCTGAGCAAACTCGGAATCTGAGCAACAGGAAAAGGTACGCATACCTAGGAGCTTTCTATGCAGGAGTTTACGATCTCTAAAAACGAAGCCGGACTTCGCTTCGATAAATACCTGGCAAAACTTCTGGATAAAGCGCCGCAAAGCGTGATCCAGAAAAGCCTGCGGAAAAAGAACATCCTGCTAAACGGGAAAAAAGCCGACGGAAGCGATAAAACGCAGTTAGGCGACCGTGTTCAGATCTATATGCGGGATGAAACGATCGCCATGTTTCGCGGGACGGATCCTGCGGCAAAAGGCAGGAGCGAAACTGCCGTTTCGGGGTCTGCCGGGAAAAAAGCCTCGGGCAAACCTTCGATCCGTGTGCCTATCCTTTATGAGGACGAGCACGTGCTGGTTCTAAATAAGCCGGCCGGGCTGCTGTCCCAGAAAGCAAAACCGGGCGATGTCTCCGTCGTCGATTTCGTTTTAGATCATTACGCCGGCAAACCTCACGATCCTTCGGAATTGTTTGTCCCCGGGATCTGTAACCGCCTGGACCGTAATACCGACGGCCTGATGCTGGCAGGTATGTCGCTCGCAGGCTCGCAAGAGCTCAATCGGATCGTAAAAGACCGCAGCCTTCAGAAATTCTATCTTTGCGTTGTCGAAGGCACCGTCACAAAGCCGGATGTCCTGAAGGGATTTCTCCGAAAGGACGTAAAAACCAACAAGGTTTCGATTTCCGAAGATCCGGATCTCGGCGAGGCGATCGAGACAGAGTACGAACCTGTTTCCGCAAACGAAAGTTTTTCCGTACTGAAGGTCCATCTGATCACGGGAAAGACGCATCAGATCCGTGCCCATCTGGCATCGATCGGTCATCCCTTGGTCGGAGACTCCAAATATAACAAAAGCGCCGGGAAACAGGGGCGGCCTCTGCTGCATTCGTGGCAAATGCATTTTCCGCAGATGCAGGGTACGCTTGAGCACCTTTCGGGCCGCATATTTGAAGCGCCGATCCCGGAAGATATACTGACATTCATAAAAGAAGAGAATCTACACATATAGGAGAGCGAGTATGGCGACCTGGCAAAGCCGCGGCCTGCGCGGCGATACATTTGAAGAGATGATCAATGTCACGCTGGATCATTACCGGTCCCAGAAACTTGCATTGATCCAGAAAATACCGACGCCGATCAAGCCGATCGACATTGATAAGGAGACGCGACACATCACCCTGGCTTATTTCGACCAGAAGAGTACCGTGGATTACATCGGTGCCGTCCAGGGCATCCCGGTCTGCTTCGATGCGAAGGAATGCCAGGAAACGAGTTTCCCCCTGAAGAACATCCACGAACACCAGATGGAATTCATGAAGGATTTCGAGGAGCAGGGCGGTGTTTCCTTCTTTTTGATCCATTATACGTCTCTGGACCGGATCTATTACGTTCCTTACGCGACCGTCGTTCCTTTTTGGGAGCGCGCTCTTCGAAAGGAACGGATGAGTTTTACGCTGGAGGAACTGCTCCATGAAGTGTATTATGAGGTGCCGCTGCGTAAAGCGGTCTATGTGCATTTCCTGGAAGCTTTGGCGGACGACATAGAGCGCAGGGACGCCCTGGCGGGACACGCCGAAAATAAGAATGAAAAAACAGTTGACAAGCCATAAACCCTCTGTTATAATATCTGACATATTATCTTGCTATTGTGGTAGCATGGTAATATGGTAGCACGCTAAAGTGTCAGGAGAGGTAGAACTATGAAGAATGAATTATTACATACACCCGAAGGCGTAAGGGATCTGTACGGAGACGAGTGCGCTGCGAAAGAAGCCATGCGCCTGAAGATCTCGGAGATCTTCCATAATTACGGTTTCCGTGATATCCAGACGCCGATGTTCGAGTTTTTCGATATATTCGCGAAAGAGCGCGGCAGCATCAGCTCCCGTGATATGTTTAAGTTTTTTGATAAAGAGGGCAATACTTTGGTGCTACGTCCCGACATCACCCCGTCGATCGCACGCAGTGTTGCGAAATACTATGCTCAGGAGACCATGCCGGTCCGCCTGTGCTATTGTGGCAACACCTTTATCAACTACGACAGCCTTTTAGGCCACATGAAGGAGATTACACAGATCGGCGCAGAACTCATCGGTGACGAGACCTCCGATGCAGACGCCGAAATGCTGGCACTCGTGATCGACTGCTTTAAGGCAGCCGGTCTGACGAAGTTCCAGGTCGAGATCGGCCATAACGGTTTTATGCGCTGCCTTTTAAAGGATCTGGATCTGGACGATGACACCCGGATGGAACTGCTCGAACTGATCGAAGCAAAGAATTTTTACGGGGCCGACGAAGTCCTCGAGCAGGCCGGAGCTTCGAAAGAGATTCGTGATATCTTCAGCCGCCTTTCCGTTTGCTTCGGCAGCATCGAAAAGATCGCCGAATTAAAGCAGGTAACGGCAGATCCGGAGCTGATCTCTTACATCGAATACCTTGAGAAGCTGTACGGAATCCTTTCTTACTATAAACTGGAGTCTTATGTCTACTTTGACTTAGCTAAGATGGGTCGTTTTGAATACTATACTGGAATCATTTTCCAGGGCTACACTTACGGCACGGGCGAAGTGCTCTGCACGGGCGGCCGTTACGACAGCCTGTTAAAGCATTTCGGCAAGGACGCTCCGAGCGTTGGTTTTGCGATCAATCTGGACCTTCTGATGTTGACGCTGTCACGTCAGAAGATCGCTGTGGATTTTGAGGATGCCGGTTCGATCCTTTTGTATGAACGTTCGCAGAAGGAAAAAGCGATCCAAACTGCGGTAGAACTTCGAAAAAGCGGCAACAAAGTCACTTTGATGAAACGTTTCAACGAAAAGTCGATCGATGATTACATTGCGTTGGCGCAGCGTCAAAAAAATACGGCGCTTCAGTATATTTCCGAAGACGGAAACTGCAAGACCTTGTATGAATTGAAGTGAGGTAGAGTATGGAATATTTAACATTTGCGCTGGCAAAAGGCCGTCTGGCGAAGAAGGCGATGGAGTTGTTCGAAAACATCGGCATCCATTGCGAAGAAATGAAAGACGAAAAAACGCGCAAGCTGATCTTCGTGAACGAAGAGCTGAAGATGAAGTTCTTCCTGGCGAAGGCGACCGACGTTCCGACATACGTTGAGTACGGAGCGGCCGATGTCGGCATCGTCGGCAAGGATACGATCCTCGAAGAAGGACGTCGCCTGTATGAGGTTCTGGATCTCAAGTTCGGAAAGTGCAGAATGTGTGTCTGCGGCCCCGAAAGCGCACGCGTCCATTTACAGAATCATGAACTGATCCGCGTGGCGACGAAATATCCCGCCATCGCGAAGGATTTTTTCTACAACAAGAAGCACCAGACCGTAGAGATCATAAAGTTGAATGGATCTGTGGAACTGGCTCCGATCGTAGGCCTGTCTGAGGTCATCGTGGATATCGTCGAGACCGGTTCAACGCTTCGGGAGAACGGCCTTACAGTTCTGGAAGAGGTATGTCCTCTGTCTGCCCGCATGGTCGTTAACTGTGTCAGCATGAAGATGGAGAATGAGCGGATCACAAAGATCATTCAAGATGTAAAGAAACTGATTGAAGACCGTGCGTGAGCCGGCTTTATAAAGGAGACCATATGAGAATCATCAAATTAAACGAAGAGAACAAAAAGAACATCCTTTCGGATCTGCTGAAGCGCGATCCGAACCAGTATGATGAATACGCAGATCGTGTTGCGGTCATCCTGAAAGAGGTGAAAGCAAACCGTGATGCCGCCGTCCTGGCGTTCACTAAGAAATTTGACGGAGCGGATCTGACTGCAGATCAGATGCTTGTTACAAAAGAGGAGATCGATGAGGCTCTTGCAACCGTAGATCCCGAACTGATCGGCGTCATGAAGCGTTCCGCTTCCAATATCCGCGAATTCCACACCAAGCAGCTCCGTTACAGCTGGTTTGATACCAAAGAAGACGGAAGCCTGTTAGGGCAGCGTGTGACTCCGATCGCTCGTGTCGGCATCTATGTTCCCGGCGGTACAGCGCCGCTTTCATCGACCGTTCTGATGAACGTGATCCCTGCTAAGGTAGCCGGCGTTCCCGAGATCGTTATGACGACACCGCCCGGTAAGGACGGCAAGGTCAATCCTGTGATCCTTGCGGCAGCGACCATCGCCGGTGCCGATAAGATCTACAAAGTCGGCGGAGCGCAGGCGATCGCAGCCATGGCTTACGGCACCGAGACCATTCCGAAGGTCGATAAGATCGCCGGCCCCGGCAATATTTACGTAGCACTTGCTAAAAAGGCTGTTTTCGGACATGTTGCTATCGACAGCATCGCAGGTCCCAGTGAGATCACCGTCCTGGCCGATAAGACCGCGACTCCTCGCTTTGTGGCTGCGGATTTGCTGAGTCAGGCGGAGCACGATGTTCTGGCCAGCGCGATCCTCGTCACCGACAGCATGGAACTGGCCGAAAAAGTCGACGTGGAAGTGAAGGCATTTACCGAAAAACTGTCCCGTAAAGAGATCATTGAAAAATCCCTGGATAACTACGGCTATATTCTGGTCTGCGAAGATATGAAGACCTGCATTCAGACGGTCAATGATATCGCGCCCGAGCACTTGGAGATTCTGACCGCTGAACCGTTCCTCACCATGACGAAGGTGAAGAACGCCGGCGCCATCTTCCTCGGCGAGTATTCCAGCGAACCGCTCGGCGACTATTTTGCAGGCCCCGATCACGTCCTTCCGACCAACGGAACGGCGAAATTCTTCTCGCCGCTGTCCGTCGACGATTATATCAAGAAGTCCAGCATCATCTATTTTTCGAAGGAAGCACTGGCGCCGATGAAGGTCGATATTCAGGCATTTGCAAACGCGGAGTTTCTGACCGCACACGCGAATTCGATCAAAGTTCGTTTTGAGAAAGAAGATAAATAACAAGTCAGGAGGCATGCTATGAGAAACGCAACCGTATCCCGGTACACAAAAGAGACCAATATCGAGATTTCGATCGGTCTGGACGGCAACGGAACGGCAGACGTGGATACCCACATCGGCTTTTTCGATCACATGTTAAACAGCTTCGCCAGACACGGCTTATTTGATCTGACGGTCAATGCCGACGGCGACACCTATGTGGACTGTCACCACACGGTAGAAGATACCGGAATCGTTCTGGGACAGGCCATCTTAAACGCAGTGGGGGACAAGGCTTCCATGAAGCGTTTCGGCTCCGCCATCATCCCGATGGATGAAGCACTGGTGCTTTGCGCGATCGATTTTTCCGGACGCCCGTATCTGAATTTCGACGTAGAATTCACCACGCCGCGGATCGGAGAGTATGATACCGAGATGACGCGTGAATTCTTCTATGCCCTGAGTTATTCCTCAGGCATGAACATTCACATCAAGCTTCTGAACGGAACCAATAATCATCACATCTGCGAATGCGTTTTCAAAGCTTTTGCAAAGGCACTGGATCAGGCTACCCAGCTCGACGAACGCATCGACGGCGTATTGTCCACGAAGGGAGCTCTGTAATGCAGTTATATCCCGCTATTGATATCAAAGATAAAAAATGTGTTCGTTTAAAACAAGGCCTGTTCGATCAGGTTCAGGTCTATTCGGAGGATCCGGTGCAGGTCGCCCTGGAATGGGAGAAAGCCGGAGCCACCTTTATCCATCTCGTTGACCTCGACGGCGCTTTACTGGGCCGCGGGGTCAATCGTGATGTTATTTGTGAGATCGTTCGTTCGGTCCACGTTCCCGTGGAGCTCGGCGGCGGCATCCGCAGCCTCGAAGACATGGAAGAAGTTCTGAACATGGGCGTTTTCCGCGGCATCGTCGGAACGAAAGCTGTGACCGACCCGAAGCTCCTGAAGAAAATGGTCGACAGTTTCGGACCGTCGCACGTGGTTTGCGGCATCGATGCGAAAAACGGCCTCGTAGCTACGCAGGGCTGGGTCGATGTCAGCAACATTTCCGCGATCGAGCTGGCGCTGCAGATGAAAGTCTACGGCGTTCGCACGGTCGTTTACACCGATATCTCGAAAGACGGCATGCTGACCGGTCCCAATGTTTCGGCCACAAAGACTCTTTCCGATGCGACCGGCCTGGATATCATTGCCTCCGGCGGAATGTCCTGCATGGAGGACCTGCAGGCCATCAGCGATGCGAAGATCCACGGTGCCATCATCGGCAAAGCACTGTATGAGAAGCGCATTGACCTGAAAGAAGCGATCTGCCGATTTGAGACCAAACACTGAGTAAAGAGGATGAATGACATGTTAAAAGCAACAGAAAAGACTGCTTTTTTATATATTAAGGGCGACCGTGTCCGGACGAGTGGTAACAGCGAATGGCAGGACGGAATGGAGACTGCAGCGCGCCTTCGGAACGATGGCGTAGGCTACATGATCCTGAAGAATATCTCCGAGGGAGATGCCGAAAACGACCTTGCGATTCATACTGCGAAGCATATGATCCAGGCCAGTGACATGCCGGCGGCTCTGTGCGGAAACATTCGCCGTTTTGAAGATATAAAAAAATACATCTATGCCGGAGCCATCTACGTATTCTGTGACGAAGAAAGCAAGCAGGAGACGGAGGCTTTTAAGGAAGGTGTAGCACGTTTCGGTAACGAACGCGTCATACAGGCGCCTGTAGCGCGCGCGATCGCGGCGATCGAAAACGGTCAGCCTGCGGACGCTGCCGGCCTCAAGGCCTACGAGATCACGGTCAATGCTTCCTGGGAAGACTGCAAATTAAACGAGCAGGGCATGCTGCCCGTCGTTACACAGGACTATCGCACCAACGAAGTGCTTATGGTCGCATATATGGATCGCGAAGCATTTGAAAAGACCATTGCCACCGGAATCATGACCTATTATTCCCGCAGTCGCAAGGAACTTTGGGTAAAGGGACTGACCAGTGGAAACTTCCAGTATGTGAAGAGCCTCTATCTGGATTGTGATAAGGATACATTGCTCGCTAAGGTATATCCGGTAGGACCTGCCTGTCACACGGGAGCGGTCAGCTGCTTCTTCAATAAAGTGCTGGAGAAGCCTTCGGTTGCCGTGGATCCCAATCATGTGCTCGAGGATGTCATGGCCGTCATTCAGGACCGCAAGATCCATCCGAAGGAAGGCTCCTATACCAACTATCTGTTTGACAAAGGCATCGACAAGATCTTAAAGAAAGTCGGAGAGGAAGCGACCGAAATCGTCATTGCTGCGAAAAACCCCGATCCCGAAGAGATCAAATACGAGATCGCAGACTTTTTGTATCACGCCCTCGTACTGATGGCTGAAAAAGGCGTGTCTCTTGAAGACATCATGATCGAACTCGCAAACAGATGACAAGCAGTGAGCCATGCGGCTGCGTGCCATGCTCGCATGGCAACGTAGTCATATGGCGAACGCCCATCATGAGCGGAGAAGCGATGCG
>ONPC01000065.1 GCA_900319565.1 uncultured Eubacteriales bacterium
ACCGATCGTTATCAGAGCCCTTTTTCCGAGCGCTATGCCAGTGCTCAAATGCAATATATTTTTTCCGCAGACATGAAGTTTAAGACTTGGCGGAAACTGTGGATCGCTCTCGCAGAGGCGGAGCAGGAACTCGGCATTCCGATCACCGATGAGCAGATCGCAGAGCTGAAGGAACATGCAAATGACATCAACTACGATGTAGCAAAAGAGCGTGAGAAACTCGTGCGTCATGATGTTATGTCCCACGTATATGCTTACGGAGCACAGTGTCCGAAGGCGAAGGGAATCATCCACCTCGGTGCCACTTCCTGCTACGTAGGAGATAACACGGATATCATCGTAATGACCGAGGCGCTTCGTCTGGTGCAGAAGAAACTGATCAATGTTATCGCAAAGCTTGCAGATTTTGCAGATCAGTATAAAGACCTGCCGACGCTGGCATTCACGCACTTCCAGCCCGCACAGCCGACGACCGTCGGAAAGCGCGCGTCCCTGTGGCTGCAGGATCTCGTCATGGATTACCAGGATCTGGAATACCTGATCTCCACCATGAAGCTTCTGGGCTCGAAGGGTACGACCGGCACGCAGGCCAGCTTCATGGAACTGTTCGACCGTGATGAAGAGAAGATCAAAAAGCTCGAGCGGATCATCGCCGATAAGATGGGATTTGCCGGCTGCTTTGCAGTTTCCGGTCAGACCTACACCCGTAAGGTGGACAGCCGCGTTTTGAACGTTCTGTCCGGCATTGCCCTCAGCGCGCATAAGTTCTCCAACGATATCCGCCTGCTTCAGCACCTGAAGGAAGTCGAAGAGCCGTTCGAGAAGAACCAGATCGGTTCCTCCGCGATGGCCTATAAGCGCAACCCGATGCGCAGCGAGCGTATTGCGTCTCTCGCAAACTACGTGATCTCCGATACGCTGAACCCGATGCTGACGGCAGCGACCCAGTGGTTCGAGCGTACGCTGGATGATTCGGCAAATAAGCGCATCAGCATGACCGAAGGTTTCCTTGCGGTCGATGGTATTCTGGATCTCTACATGAATGTCGTAGACGGTCTGGTCGTATATCCGAAGGTCATCGAGAAGCGTCTGCGCAGCGAGCTGCCGTTCATGGCGACCGAGAATATCATGATGGATGCGGTAAAGGCCGGCGGCGACCGTCAGGAGCTGCATGAGAAGATCCGCACCCTGTCCATGGAAGCCGGAAAGAACGTGAAGGCTCTGGGCTTGGAAAACAACCTTCTCGAACTGATCGCGGCCGATGACAGTTTCAACCTGACTTTGGAGGAACTGGAGAAATCCATGGATCCTGCGAAGTATGTGGGCCGCGCGCCTTCACAGGTCACCGAATTTTTGAACCAGGAAGTACGCCCGCTTATCGAGGCGCATAAAGAACTGCTCGGACTGTCTGCCGAGATCAATGTATAATCTATGATCAATAATATCGAACTCTATCGCATTTTTCGTACGGTGGCGCGGTGTAAGCAGTTTTCCGCGGCGGCAAAAGAACTCTGTGTTTCCCAGCCGGCCGTGAGCCAGGCCGTGAAACTGCTCGAGGAGCAGCTTTCCTGTACGTTGTTCGTGCGCACCAGCAAAGGCGCGCAGCTGACGGCGGAAGGTGCCATCTTGTATAACCACATTGACCGCGCGTTCGGCGAGATCGAACGCGGGGAGCATTTGGTTGCGCAGATGTGCGACATGGAACAGGGGGAGATATGTATCGGCGCCAGTGATATGACGTTGCAGTTCTATCTGCTGCCCATTCTGGAGCAGTTCCACATCAAGTACCCGCATATTAAGATCCAGGTCACGAATGCACCGACGCCCGAGACCATGGAGGCACTCGAAGCCGGAACCATCGATTTCGGCGTCATCTCTACGCCGGTGGAGGCGCGAGAGGGCATCGAGATCGTGCCTGTACACACCATTCGGGATATCTTCGTAGCGGGGACCGCGTTTCTGGAGCTGAAGCACCACGTACTGACCTTTGAGGAACTGACCCGGTATCCGCTCGTCTGCCTCGAAAAAAATACCAGTACGCGCCGCTTCTGGGATTCGTATTTTGCAGAGCATAAGATCGAGATCACACCGGAGTTTGAACTCGCGACCTCGGACATGATCGTCCAGTTCGCACTGAGGAACCTCGGAATCGGTCTGGTCATGGAAGCATTTGCCGAACCCTATCTTAAGAACGGAATGTTGTTCGAGCTCATGTTCGATAAAAAACCGCCGGAGCGCAGCATGTGTCTGGCGGTGCGGAAGAATTATCTTGGGTCCACGGCTACGAAGAATTTCCTGGCCATGATGAATGTGAAGAGCTGAGGCGGGATTTGCCGCACAAAGGCTTCATATATAACTTTGGATTATGATCCGCATAAATAATTGTGATTTTATTTATAACACCATATATGCTATATTTATATCGCGTACGAGAGTCCGAAAAGTGTCCGGACATGCATCGTGCGCGATTTATATTTGAGGGCTTGAAAGGTTCAGGCCGTGCATAAGAAGGTTTGCGAAGCAGACCGAATATGGAGGATTGTCATGGTAAGAGCTATCGTTGGAGCCAACTGGGGCGATGAAGGCAAGGGAAAGATCACGGATATGCTGGCGCAGGAAGCGGATATCGTTATTCGTTTTCAGGGCGGCAACAATGCCGGACACACGATCATCAATGAATACGGCCGTTTTGCTTTGCATTTGCTGCCCAGCGGCGTTTTTTCACCGAATACTACCTGCATCATCGGCAATGGTGTTGCACTGAACATTCCGGCGTTGTTTAAAGAGATTTCCGATATCGAGGCACAGGGCGTGCCGGAACCGAAGATCCTGGTTTCCGACCGCGCGCAGATCCTGATGCCGTATCACATTTTATTCGACCAGTACGAAGAGGAGCGCCTGGGTAAGGCTTCCTTCGGCTCCACTAAGTCCGGTATCGCGCCGTTCTATTCGGATAAATACGCGAAGATCGGCTTCCAGGTCAGCGAGCTGTTTGATGAAAAGTCCCTGCGTGAGAAAGCTGAGCGCGTCAGTGAGATCAAAAACGTCACGCTGGTACACCTGTATCATAAGGACCCCATTGACCCGAACGAACTGTATGAGACGCTGATCTCATATCGGGAGATGATCCGTCCCTATGTTTGCGATGTTTCCGCTTATCTGTACCGTGCCATCAAGGATGGTAAGAACATCCTGCTTGAAGGCCAGTTAGGTTCGCTGAAGGATCCGGACCACGGCATTTACCCGATGGTTACTTCGTCCTCCACACTGGCGGCTTACGGTGCGATCGGCGCAGGTATTCCTCCGTATGAGATCAAGAATATCACAGCTGTAGTTAAAGCTTATTCGAGTGCAGTCGGCGCAGGTGAGTTCGTCAGCGAGATCTTCGGCGACGAGGCCGATGAACTTCGTAAGCGCGGCGGTGACCACGGCGAATATGGCGCTACGACCGGACGTCCGCGTCGTATGGGCTGGTTCGATGCAGTCGCTACGCGTTATGGCTGCCGTATCCAGGGTGCGACCGAAGTTGCGCTTACCGTTCTGGATGCTTTGGGCTATCTCGATGAGATCCCGATGTGCGTAGGGTACGAGATCGACGGAAAGATCGAAAAAGACTTCCCGGCGACCGTTCGCCTGAAGGAAGCAAAACCGGTCTGGAAGGTATTTCCCGGCTGGAAATGCGACATCCGCGGAATTAAGAACTATAACGAGCTTCCGAAAGAGTGTCGCGATTATATCGAAGCGATCGAGAAGGAGATCGAAGTTCCGATCACCATGGTCTCCAACGGACCGGGAAGAAACGAGATCATCATTCGTAAGTAAAAGGTGAGTTTGACCGTCCTTGATGTCACGAGGCTAGGTTTTGAGATCATTATAATTCAATCTTCTATCTACGGAAACCACCGGATGCCTGTCGTCTGGGCCGGTTTCCGTTTTTTATACTTGTAAGGCTAACTGAATTCTCAGGTTTGGGACTTCCGTTAGCCATTTCGCTTGTTTTTGAGTTATTTAAATCTTTGGTGGCTAACGGAATTGTCAGATTCGACTCTTTAGTTAGCTGTTTCGCCTGTTATTGGGGTGCTTCAGACTTCGGGTGGCTAACTGAATTCTCAGGTTTGGGACTTCCGTTAGCCATTTCGCCTGTTATTGGGGTGCTCCAGACTTCGGGTGGCTAACAGGATTATCAAATTCGGTAGTTCGGTTAGCCCCTTAGCATTTTTGGGGTCCGCCTCAGCATGGAGGACCGCGGCTGATAAGGGCGAAGCGGAGACTGAGAAACGGCCACATTAGGCAGGAGAAGAAAACGAGCTCCCTTTTATTGAGTGAACCGGAAAATTTAAAAAATTTTAAGAAAATTGAGGGGAAAAACCGTTGACATCGGGTGCGAAAAGTGATACATTTAATGCAGATGTTAGCACTCGAAGAAATTGAGTGCTAATAAACCAAGATCTCAGAGGTGATGTATTTGGAGCTGGAAGACAGAAAATCAAAAATATTGACCGCCATTATACGGAACTATCTGGAGACGGGAGAGCCGGTAGGATCGCGAACGATATCGAAATTCACGGACCTGCAGCTTTCATCCGCCACCATTCGAAATGAGATGGCGGACCTGGAGGAGATGGGCCTCATCATTCAGCCGCATACGTCTGCGGGACGGATCCCGACGGATAAGGGCTACCGATTTTACGTAGACCAGATGATGGAAGCGCGGAAGCATGAGTTCGATGATGAGAAGAAACTGCTCCTTCAGAGAGTGGACCGCATGGAAGCGGCCTTGAAGCAGTTGGCGAAGGTGCTGGCTGCGAACACAAATTATGCGACCCTGGTCTCCGCACCGACCTATGCGCAGAATAAGATCAAGTTCGTTCAGTTGTCACGCGTGGACGTGGCGAAGATCCTGGCAGTCATCATGACCCAGGGAAATATCGTTAAGAGCACTTTTGTGGATCTGAACGAAGACATCCCCGAGGATGATGTCCTGAAACTGAATGTCCTTCTGAATGCTTCGCTAAACGGTCTTTCGGTCGACGAGATCAACATTCATGTGATCAGCGGGCTGAAGGCGGAAGCAAAAGATCTGTCCGCAGTGGTAGAGCCGGTATTGACAGCGATTGCACAGGCCGTTACCGGTGATAAAGAGGAACCGCAGATCTACACGAGCGGCACGACGAACATCTTTAAATATCCGGAACTTTCACAGTCCAGCAGCGCGACCGAGCTCATCGGTGCGTTTGAGGAGAAACAGCCGTTAAACGAGCTGGTGCTTTCCTCCATGAATAAAGAGGGCATTCAGGTGTACATCGGTGAGGAGTCACCGTTCGAAAACCTGAAGGACTGCTCGGTGGTCACGGCCAATTATGATCTGGGCGACGGCCTGCACGGCATCGTCGGGATCGTAGGTCCGAAACGAATGGATTACGAACGCGTCGTCGGGACCCTGCACGGACTGAAAAACCAACTGGATGCGATTTATAAGGAGATGGGGACCAAAAAGATCACCGACTCCGGCATCGGAAAGGATGAATAGACGGGATGAAGAAGGATTATAAAAAACGATCCAGAAACATAAATCGGACCATAAAGATCACCGATCTGGATGCGGAAGAAAAGAAGAAACAGTCTTCTGCAAAAGACAAGAGACCCGGCCAGGGAAAGCCTTCGAAGGAGGGTGAAAAGCCTTTTGTGGTAGAACCGAAGGACGAAGATGTCTTCGAGGCCATGGAAGAAAAGTTTAAGGCGGGCAGTGATGCGACTGATGCAGAGAGCGCGAAAGCAGAGGCTAAAGCCGAAGCGTCCGCTGCGGCTGAGGCAGCGTATGCCGAGGCGCAGGCAGAAGCGGTGAGCGGCGAAGTCGAAGATACTGCGAAAGCCGAAGCTTCCGAGGAAAAAACAAAGAAGCGCGGATTGTTCGACGACGATGAGACCGAAGCCGCATTGTCCAAAAAGGATGAACAGATCGCCGAGATGGTCGACCAGCAGAAACGTCTGATGGCTGAATTTGATAACTTCCGCAAACGTACCGAAAAAGAGAAATCTTCCATGTACGAGATCGGCGCGAAGAGCATTCTCGAGAAGATCTTGCCCATCGTTGACAACTTCGAACGCGGACTGGCTTCCATCTCTGAGGAGGAAAAACAGAGCGGTTTCGCAAATGGTATGGATCTGGTCTACAAGCAGTTGCTTAAGATGCTGGAGGATGTCGGCGTGAAACCGATCGAGGCAGTCGGCCAGCCGTTCGATCCGAACTTCCACAACGCAGTGATGCATGTGGAGGATGAGAACCTCGGTGAGAACGTAGTTGCACAAGAGTTCCAAAAAGGTTATATGTACCGGGACAGCGTTTTACGCCACTCCATGGTTCAGGTAGCCAATTAATATATTCAGAAAGAGTCTTTAGGAGGACGAACTACTATGGGAAAAATTATAGGTATTGACTTAGGTACGACAAACTCATGTGTTGCCGTAATGGAAGGTGGTAAGCCCGTGGTCATCGCGAATGCCGAAGGTATTCGTACCACTCCTTCCGTTGTTGCATTCACGAAGAACGGAGAGCGTCTGGTCGGCGAGCCTGCAAAGCGTCAGGCAGTAACCAACTCCGAGAACACGATCTCTTCGATCAAGCGTCATATGGGTACCGATTATAAAGTAACCATCGGCGATAAGAAGTACTCTCCGCAGGAGATCTCCGCGATGATCCTTCAGAAACTGAAGGCAGACGCTGAGGCATATCTGGGCGAGAAGGTAACCGAGGCCGTTATCACGGTTCCGGCATACTTCAACGATGCACAGCGTCAGGCTACGAAGGACGCTGGTAAGATCGCCGGTCTGGAAGTTAAGCGTATCATCAACGAGCCGACCGCAGCCGCTTTGGCTTACGGCCTGGATAACGAAAAAGAGCAGACCATCATGGTATATGACCTCGGCGGCGGTACCTTCGATGTTTCCATCATCGATATCGGTGACGGCGTAATCGAAGTTCTGTCCACCAACGGTGATACCCACCTCGGCGGCGACGATTTCGATAATCGTATCACCGAGTGGATGCTCGAGGAATTCAAGAAGACCGAAGGCGTAGACCTTTCGAAGGATAAGATGGCACTCCAGCGTCTGAAGGAAGCAGCCGAGAAGGCAAAGAAGGAACTGTCCACAACGACTACGACCAACATCAACCTGCCTTTCATTTCCGCAACTGCAGACGGCGCTAAGCACCTGGATATGAACCTGACTCGTGCAAAGTTCAACGAACTGACCCACGATCTGGTTGAGCGTAGTGTAGTTCCCGTACAGAACGCACTGAAAGATGCCGGCATTACCGCAGCTGAACTGGGTAAGGTCCTTCTGGTCGGTGGTTCCACACGTATGCTTTCCGTACAGGAGAAGGTCGCACAGCTGACCGGTAAGGAACCTTCGAAGTCCCTGAACCCGGATGAGTGCGTTGCCATCGGTGCATGCATTCAGGGTGGTAAGCTGGCCGGTGAGGCCGGTGCCGGAGACATCCTCCTTCTGGATGTTACCCCGCTGTCTCTTGCGATCGAGACCTACGGCGGCGTTGCTACCGTTCTGATCCCTCGTAACACGACCATTCCTACAAAGAAGACCGAGACGTTCTCCACCGCAGCGGATAACCAGACCGCGGTTGATATCCGTATCACCCAGGGTGAGAGACAGTTCACGAAGGATAACAAGCTTCTGGGCGAATTCCTGCTCGACGGTATCCCGCCTGCAAGAAGAGGTGTTCCGAAGATCGAGGTTACCTTCGATATCGATGCAAATGGTATCGTTAACGTATCCGCGAAGGATCTCGGAACCGGTAAGGAGCAGCACATCACGATCACTTCCAGCACCAACATGTCCGATGCGGATATCGAGAAGGCTGTGAAGGAAGCAGCAGAGTATGAGGCTCAGGATAAGAAGCGTAAGGAGATCATCGATGCTCGTAACGACGCGGACAATATGATGTTCCAGACCGAGAAGGCTCTCGACGAGGTTGGCGATAAGCTTTCCGAAGACGAGAAGAGCAAGGTTCGCGCAGATATCGAGGCCCTTCGTGAGACATTGTCCAAGACCACCGCAGAGAACATGACCGATGCGGATCTGGCAGAGATCAATGAGAAGAAGGATACGCTCATGAGAAATGCATCCATGGTATTCCAGAAGATGTACGAACAGTCCCAGGCTTCGGCAGGCGCGCAGAGCGCAGGCCCGGATATGGGCGGACAGACGACATCGGCTCCGAACGATGACAGTTTCTATGAGGGCGATGTAGTTGACGGAGACTTCAAGGAAGTCTGATCGATATAAGGGTTTTTTCGCCGGGACGCGTGTGTCTGTATGCGCGTTCCCGGCATTGCCCGTGTTTATGTTTTTGAACGATTTTTTGTAAAAATATCTTGAGAAATCGTAGGAATTCGTATATAATACAGACGGATAGTTTTCGAACGGATCTAAGGTTACGGGAGAGGGAGCATTATGGCTGAAAAAAGAGATTATTATGAGGTTCTTGGAGTACCGAAGAACGCGGATGAGGCGGCGCTGAAACGTGCGTACCGTACGCTTGCGAAGAAGTACCATCCGGACAGTAATCCCGGCGATGAAGCAGCTGCCGAGAAATTTAAAGAGGCCTCTGAGGCATATAGTGTGTTAAGTGATCCCCAAAAACGTCAGCAGTACGATCAGTTCGGTATGGCTGCGTTTGACGGCACGGCCGGCGGCGGAGCGAATGGATTTGATTTTACGAACATGGATATGGGCGATATCTTCGGCGATATTTTCGGTGATTTCTTCGGAGGTTCCCGTCGTCGCGCAGATCCCAATGCGCCTGTGAAAGGTCAGAACCTGCATACAACGTTGAAGATCACGTTTGAAGAAGCGGTCTTCGGTGTTGAGAAGCCACTTGAGATCAATATCAAAGATGAATGTACCTACTGTCACGGCAGCGGCGCAAAGCCCGGCACCACGCCGCAGACTTGCGCACGTTGTAAGGGCAGCGGACGTATCACTTATACACAGCAGTCCATCTTCGGTGTGACAACACGAAATGTAACGACCTGTCCGGATTGTAACGGTACCGGTAAGAAGATCGTGGATAAATGTCCGAAGTGCTATGGTAACGGATATATCACCTCCCGCAAGAAGATCATGGTATCGGTTCCTGCCGGTATCGATTCGGGACAGAGCATTCGTATCCGTGGTAAGGGCGAGCCCGGATCCAACGGAGGCGAGAGAGGCGATCTGCTCGTTGAAGTTCAGATCGGAGCACATCCGCTGTTCCGCAGACAGGGTGAGAACATCTACTCTACACAGGAGATCTCTTTCCCTGAGGCAGCACTGGGCGGCACCATCCGCATCCAGACCGTTGACGGCGAGGTCGAGTACGAGGTTAAACCCGGTACCCAGCCGGATACAAAGGTTCGCCTGCGAAGCCGCGGCGTTCCCTTCCTTCGCAACAAGACCACGCGTGGCGACCACTATGTAACTCTGGTCGTTACCGTGCCTACAAAACTTACGGAAGAGCAGAAGGACGCACTTCGTAAATATGCCGATACCTTTAAGGGCGGCGGCAAAAAGAAAAAAGGATTGTTCGGTTAAACCGGATGAACATAGGAAGACCCCGACCTGTACAGGTCGGGGTCTTTGCTGTCTGTATATACTATAGCTTTCCGGCCGAAAATACAAAGAGTATCCGGATTCGGCCGGATTTTTTTAGACAGGAAGGGTGTAGAGGATGGTCTCCTGGGTGGGCGTAAAGCCGAGTTTCTCATAGAGGGTAAATGCCGGTTTGTTGCCTGAAGAAACGTGCAGGCAGATCTGTTCGGGCTTATTCCCGTCAGCAAGAGCTACGGAATACGCGCTGTGGATCGCTGCGGCCGCATAGCCTTTTCTGCGGTATTTTGGCAGGATACACAGATCGAATAAGAACCATCCGGTCATATAGGCGGTCAATGCAACGCCGCCGACGGTATTTCCTGCATTATCCTGAATGAAGAAGTAATTCCCTTCATCGGGTTCGAATACCAGGTCAAAGCATTTTGAATAGATGGGC